>JBFYPU010000150.1:0-8079 GCA_041303175.1 Crocinitomicaceae bacterium
ACGCCGTAAAAGTTGTCTTTGTGTAATGCCGCCGAAAAGGGTTGAATGTAATCGCAGGTCGCAAGGGTGTCAGGACATATTTCTGCGTAGTAACTGTGCACGAAATAGAAATCGTCCTCAGTTGAGATTCCTTGAAAGAGACGAGAAGGTGCAAATGAGCACGCATTCCATCCTGTGTGCGGAACGTTCAGTATGGGTTCGAATTCTTTCACCTTCGTATTAAAAATTCCCAGGGCCACTGTATTTCCTTCTTCGGATGACGTGCACATCAATTGCATTCCCAAGCAAATTCCTAAAACGGGTTGTTTTAGTGTTGGAATAAGTCGATCCAATCCATATTCACGCAATTGTGTCATCGCAAATGATGCTTCTCCCACTCCAGGAAAGATGATCTTATCTGCTGCGATTAGCTCATCAGGCCGGTTGGTGAGTTTCGATTCAACACCGAGTCGGGTCAATGCGTTCTGGACCGATCGAATGTTTCCTGCTCCATAATCAATGATTGCGATCATAAGGTTCCTTTTGTGCTTGGGATGGAAAAATCAGTTGTTTTGGCAATCGCCATGCGGATGGCACGGGCGAATCCTTTGAAAATCGCTTCAATTTTGTGGTGTTCGTTGGTTCCTTCCGCTTTGATGTTGAGGTTGCATTGCGCGCCATCACAAAACGATTTGAAAAAGTGCATGAACATTTCAGTCGGCATTCCGCCGATCATTTCCCGCTTGAATTCAGCGTCCCATACGAGCCACGATCGACCTCCGAAGTCCAAGGCAATTTGTGCCAAACAATCGTCCATCGGTAACAGAAATCCATAGCGCTGAATGCTTTTTTTCTGTCCAAGTGCAGATCGAAAGGTTTCACCGAGCGCAATCGCGACGTCTTCCATCGTGTGGTGCTCGTCCACATACAAATCGCCTTTGACGTCAATGTTCACATCAATTCCGCCGTGTTTGGAAATTTGTTCCAACATGTGATCGAAGAAGCCAATTCCTGTCGAAATGGAAGATTTCCCTTCTCCATCGAGGTTGATTTCTACTAAAATTTGTGTTTCTGAGGTGTTTCGCGTGATTTTGGCTGTGCGATCTTGTGCTTTCAAAAAACGGTAGATTTCCTTCCAAGAAATAGTTGACAGCGCAGCCCGCTCATTCATTTCTCCGATAAAGATTCCTTTCGCACCCAAATTTTGAGCAAGTTCTATGTCTGTGTTCCGATCACCAATGACATAAGAATTTCCCAAATCGTAGTTGCCTTTCAGATAGTGCGTGAGCATTCCTGTGCGTGGCTTGCGTGTCGGCGCATTGTCTTCGGGAAAGGAGCGATCGATCAAGATTTCTGCGAATCGAATCCCTTCGTTTTCAAAGGACTGAATGATCTTATCCTGAGCGGGCCAGAACGTATTTTCGGGAAATGAATCGGTTCCAAGTCCATCTTGGTTCGTGACCATTACGAGCTCGTATTCCAATTCAGTTGAAATTTTTGCGAGGTATTGAAATACGTTGGGATAAAATTCTAGTTTTTCGAGTGAATCGAGTTGAAAGTCAATCGGTGGTTCGATCACAAGCGTTCCATCTCGGTCGATAAATAGTACTTTTTTCATAATTTGATGCTTCTTAATGTGGTGATTAATTGATCGTTTTCCGCTTCAGTGCCAATGCTGATGCGCAGTGCGTTGGGAATAATTTTCGAGCGATTTCGTACGACAATTCCTTTGCTGGCAAGTGCTTCATACGCTAAATTGGCGTTTTCCACTTCCACTAAAATGAAATTCGCGTCGGTTGGATAGATTTTTTTCACAAGGTTGATCTCAATCAATCGTTTGAGTAATCGTTGGCGTTCTGTTTTGATCGTTTTGATTTGATCTTGAACCATTAATTCATCTTTCAATGATGCAATCCCTGCTTGCTGATTCAAGGAACTCACGTTGTAAGGCGGTTTAACCTTGTTCAGAAGTGAAATAATCGCTGGATTTGAGTAGGCAATTCCCAACCGTGCGGCGGCAAGTCCACGGGCTTTGCTGAATGTTTGAAGAATCACCAAATTGGGATAGTCATTCAGTCGTTGATTCCACGATAGCGTGTCGGCAAAATCGATGTAGGCTTCGTCAATGACAACAATTCCCGTAAACCGTTTGACAACTTCTTCGACGTCAACCGAACGGAGCAAGTTTCCAGTTGGATTGTTCGGCGAGCACACAAAGATCAATTTCAAGTTGGGATCCTCCAAAAACGGCAAGGTTGCATTCAAGTCGATTTGGAAATCATTGTCCAATGGAAGTTCAATTAGCTTCGCATCGTTTATTTCAGCTGAAACGCGATACATTCCGTAAGTGGGAGAAAAAGTCAGTGCTTTATCGATTCCCGGTCGCACGAAAATGCGAAAAAGTAGATCAATGATTTCGTCGCTGCCATTTCCTAGGAAGATGCTTTCCGAATCTAGGCCATTTCTTTCAGAAAGAAGCTGCTTCAATTCCCGTTGATATGGATCAGGATAGCGATTCCAATTTCCGAATGGATTTTCGTTAGCGTCGAGCCAAATGGATGCTTCTCCCTCAAATTCATCGCGAGCAGACGAATAAGGCGAAAGTGTCAATATATTTGGGCGAATGAGTCTTTCTAAATCAGTCATTTTTCAAGGAATTTAGCCGAACGGTCACGGCATTTTTGTGTGCAATCAATTGTTCCGCTTCTGCCATGATTTCTATTGCAGGTCCAATGGTTTGAATCCCTATTGCATTCAATTCTTGGAAGGTGATTTTTTTCACAAAGCTGTCGAGGGAAACGCCACTGTAATTTCGCGCATAACCATTTGTCGGTAAGGTGTGATTGGTTCCACTGGCATAATCTCCCGCGCTTTCACAGCTGTATTTCCCAATGAAAACGGATCCCGCGTTTGAGATTTGATCGATGTAGTCGTTTGCGGATTCGAAGGACAAGATCAAGTGCTCAGGCGCATACATGTTACTGAGTTCGATGCATTCTTCCAAGGAAGTCAATTGGACAAAACAACTGTTGTTGAGTGCTTCAGCCGCGATGTCCTTTCGCGGTAGGGTCGCGAGTTGCGTCTCTAGTTCTATTTGGACCTGATTCAGGATTGTTTCACTTGTTGAAAGCAAAATAACTTGACTGTCAGCTCCGTGTTCAGCTTGAGAAAGAAGGTCAGCGGCCACGAAAGATGGAATGGACGAATCATCGGCAATCACCAACACTTCGCTCGGACCAGCGGGCATATCAATCGCAACGCCTTTGGTGAGGGCGAACGATTTCGCGGCAGTCACATACTGATTTCCAGGTCCAAAAATCTTATCCACCTTTGGAATCGTTTGCGTTCCTTGAGCTAGAGCAGCGATGGCTTGGACACCACCAATTTTGTAGATTTCTGTAATTCCAACAAGCTGTGCAGCAAATAAAATAGCTGGGTTGATCGTACCATCTAGCGCTGGGGGCGAACACAAAACGACGCGTGTACACCCTGCAAGTTGTGCGGGAATTCCGAGCATCAGCACGGTTGAAAATAGCGGAGCGGTTCCACCTGGAATGTACAATCCAACGGTGTCGATCGCCCGATTTTCTCTCCAGCATTTCACGCCCGTTTGGGTTTCAATGATGGATTTTTGTTCGAGCTGAGCTGCGTGAAAGGTTCGAATGTTTTGAGCAGCAAGTGCAATTGCGTCTTTTAGTGGTTGAGGAACTTCCGCACACGCTTGATCGATTTCTTCGACCGTTACTGTTGGATTGAGAATTTCGACTTTGTCGAATTGTTTGGTGTATCCGCGCAGCGCAGCATCACCCATTTTGTCCACTGTTTGGAAGATTGTTGAAACGAGTTGACTCATTTCTTGCGCCTTCAATTCGGGACGTTTGATCAGATCTGACCACTCTTTTTTCTGTGGATTAATGTATGTTTTCATAAGATCATTTTTTCGATGGGTACAACAAGAATTCCCTCAGCACCTGCGTTTTTGAGCTGATCGATGACGTTCCAAAAATCGTCTTCTTGAATCACGGAGTGCAAGCTCGACCAGCCTTCTTTCGCGAGGGGAAGCACGGTTGGACTTTTCATTCCGGGAAGAATGTGTGTGATGGCTTCAAGTTGTTCGTTGGGCGCGTTGAGCAGGATGTATTTGTTTTCTTTGGATTGTTGAACGGCTTCCATTCGAAACAACAGTTGATCGAGAATCGCTTTTTTCTCGTTGGTTAAAGTGCGGTTTGCGATCAAAACGGCCTCACTTTTCGCGATGGTTTCCACTTCTTTCAATCCGTTCATCATCAGTGTACTTCCCGTGGAAACGATGTCCATGATTGCATCCGCGAGTCCAATTCCGGGCGCAATTTCCACACTGCCGCCAATTTCTTCAATTACGACGCTGATGTTTTCTTTTGCAAAGAAGCTTGAAAGGATGTTTGGATAGCTCGTCGCGATGCGCTTGCCCTCAAAGTAGTCAATCCCGTCATACTTCATTTCCCGCGGAATAGCGAGAGACATTTTGCAACCTGCGAACCCGAGGGTTTTCAATTCGTCAACGGACTTTTGCTTTTCCCAGACCTCATTTTGACCGAGAATTCCTAGATCGGCAATGCCTTGTTCGACGTATTGAGGAATGTCATCATCCCTCAAAAACAGCACTTCGATGGGAAAGTTGGACGCCTCACTTTTTAGGACCCGTTCGCCATTCTGAAGCTTTATTCCGCAATTTTTAAGCAATTCGAGCGATTTTTCACTCAGCCTTCCGTTTTTCTGAACAGCTATTTTCAATTTACTCATGGGTTTATTCGTTGTGCCTGAGTAAATCGTCTGGGAGAATTTGTTCGAAAATTGGACACAAAAAAACCGCCTGATTTACTCAGACGGTTTATAATTATTTAGGTTCAATTACCACAAATCATTTTCCGCTCGCCTGAGTGCAAGGATGAAAATGATGATGATGCAATTGTGTGTATGACATTATTTCTTTGTTGGCAGCAAAACTATGTATTTTATTTGGATTCGAAATACGGTTCGCTAAAATTTAATTAGATGCAGTTGATTTACGGTTGATTTTCAGGTGCATTTCACGGTCAAGAAGATCCTTGAAGCGCTGATATTCTTCTGTTCCGATTTTTTGATCTAAGCCTCAAAAAGACGGCGTCCCAATAAAGGGCGTTCTTATCGGCGCTTTTTCTTTTAAAAAGAACCCAAGCGTGAACTCATGGTTAGGTCCTGAAGAAGTGAGCGCGGATTGCACCCGACTGATCAAATAGGAAACTCTGAATTTTTCACGAATATCCCAACCTGCGTGAATGCCGAAATTGTCGCGGCCTGTTGTCATAACTCCCAACGAAAATTTCTTCAGGTAAGTGGTAGTGAGGTCAAAAGCGATGTCTCTAAACCCGTTCTGTGCGGTAAACAACGCGCGCGGTGTAAGTTGGAATTTTCTCGACAATTGAAAATCATACGACGCGTGAAGATTGATCCCGATTTTGTTACTTTGAGAAATAGAATCGTTGTTTGAGAGTAGAAAGGAATAATCCGTTGTTGACACTCCAGCGTTTAATTTTTTCCAAGAATAGGCAACTCCAATGTTCACAAGAGCAAAATTCACGGTTCGCGAAAAGGATGGAGGAGGATTAAATGAAGACAAAAAGCTCTCGTCAAACAAAACATGTTCATATCCAACGCCAATGCCCGTTGCAATTTTCCCGGCTTTCTTCAAGTCAAATTGGTAGTTGTAGTTCAATTTGATCACGTTGTTTTGGAAAAAGTTTTGATAATAGATACCAGAATACGCAATGCCTACACCATGATTGCCAGCAATGCGCTGATTATAGTTCGCGGTGAGTCCTTCAATGCCATTGTTCCATTTCCAATCTTCCCGCGCGGTAATCGCACCGTGATACTCGTGTTCAAATCCACTCATCGCTGGATTGAAGTTGGCGTAGTTGTTCCAGAACATGTTGGTTTGTCCGAAGGAAAAAAGGCAGGTAGTGATGAAAGCAAGTGCTATTAAATGTTTCATATTGTCGGTTTGGAGTTAAGACAATTTCGATTGGAAGAATGTTACATGTTCCATGAATTTTTAACAAGATGACAACGAGCAAAAGGGATTTTTAGGTAGGCGTTTTTCATTTCCTAGCATGTTGCTTGATCGAAAAATCACTCACCTACCAAAGCCCCCTTATACGTCGCAATTGCCCGTTCGCGCGCCATCTTATGCTCCACAATTGGCTGAGGATATGTGAGCTCATCCAAATCCCTCACCCAGGTACGTACGTAAATTCCCTTCGGATCAAATTTTTCCAATTGCGCAATCGGATTGAACACCCGAAAATATGGAGCTGAATCGCATCCTGTTCCTGCTGCCCATTGCCAATTTCCATTGTTCGCCGAAAGATCGTAATCCAGCAATTTTTGAGCAAAGTAGGCTTCGCCCCATCGCCAGTCGATCAGTAAGTGTTTGCACAGAAAACTTGCGACCACCATCCGTACGCGGTTGTGCATGTAACCCGTTTCGTTGAGTTGCCGCATTCCTGCGTCTACCATTGGATAACCCGTTTCTCCTTTACACCAAGCCTCAAATTCTGTTGGATCGTTGCGCCATGGAATCGAATCGTATTTGAGTTTAAACGATTGGTTCACGACTTTCGGAAAATGGTAGAGAATCTGCATGAAAAATTCCCGCCAGATGAGTTCGTTCAAAAACACCTCGTGGTGCTTCACACGTTGAACCAAGGATCGAATGCCAATTGTTCCGAACCGCAAATGTGGACTCAGATAACTCGTTTTGTCCTCAGCAGGAAGGTCGCGCATGGTTGGATACTTCGTTAAATCATTCAGAGAAAAGGGTTTGACTTGAATCGATGAAGGTTGCATGTCCAGTTCAGGCATGGATGGAAAAGTGAAGCTCGATTTCGCGAAATTGCCTGTCAAATTATCTATAGAATAGGGCAGATGCTCGGTAGCCACGAACTGCTTTCGCCACACATTTTTGAACGGCGTATAAATCGTATAGGGCTTACCATCTGCTTTGAGTACGTCGTTCTCTTCAAAAATCACCTGATCTTTGTAGCGCTTGAACGCAATTTGATTGGATTCTGCGAGATCTCGTATTTCCCCGTCTCGTTTGCGAGCATACGGTTCATAATCTTTGTTGGTGTAGATCGCAGAAATCGTCTCCGTGTCCAATATTTTTCGCCAAACGGCTGCTGGCCGACCCATTTCAACCCGAAGCGAAGTACCGAATGGTTGAAGTTGAGCGGCAATTTTTTCCAATTCCAAATGAATGAAACTTACACGTGCATCGTCTTTGGGTAGCTCGGTTAGGATCTCATCATCAAAAATAAACAGGCATTGTACAGTTTTATTTTCGCTGAGTGCATGAAACAAAGCTGTGTTGTCTTCCAAACGCAAATCGCGACGGAACCATAAATATGCATGACTCATGCTTCAGAATGCTGGTAGTCCAATTTCAATTCACCCTTGAGCAGTTTCAGCACGAAAATCATTTGCCCATAGCGCTCGTAAGAGATTTTAATTTCACGTTGAAGTAGGTCCATCACTTCGTCGTAATGCCCTTGAATGTGGGTACTTGTAGCATTCACCTTCACGTGAAGACCCGACGCAATGCAGCGATCAATAAAATCGACAATTTGTGGTTCGTAATCATCCGTCAGTGGATAATTACTGATTTCTACAGTTATTTTCATATGCTTTTGGTGTAGTTTGAGCAACGATGCTGGGGTTAAAGTTACGCATTTCAGAGATTGGTGGTGTATTTTTTTGGCTGCAACCCCGACGTATAAAGTGAGCTATTCTGAATCATTCGGCTCGATTTTCGGGGTCGGGTCATCCGCTATATCTCCTCCTAAAAAAGTCGGAGGATGCCGCTTCTCCCCCTTGCAGGAGTAGATCATTTCGCGCAACATAGGTATCCTCAACAAAAGCACATTGCGCCGAAATCTAACCAAACATTCAGTGCAAAAAAAAGGCTCCCAATCAAGGAAGCCTATAAACTCATTTTACTCGCTGAAATTAGTGTGCGTGTGCCGCTCCTTTTTCAGCGTCTTTTTTGCAACATGCTTTTTCATCTTTCTTGCAACAAGCTTT
>JBFYPU010000151.1:0-6837 GCA_041303175.1 Crocinitomicaceae bacterium
TGACTCCGCTAAGCAATGCCACACTTGCCCGATGTGCCGAATTGGGAATGGAACTCGTGTTCATTTCTCGGGAGGAATACGCTTTGCGCAACGACAAAGCATTTCATGAAACGATTGGCGCAGATTACCCAACCTTTCAACTTGTGCCCGAAGGTGGCGCGAATTATTACGGAATGGTCGGTTGCCAGGAAATCTTGTCGGAAATAACAGTTGAGGTGGATCACATATTCGTGGCGCAAGGTACCACAACCACCAGCTGCGGACTTTTATTCGGATCGTCAAAAAACCAAAAAATTCACGCTGTGCCTGTACTCAAAGGCTTTGATGTGATGGCCGAAATGACAGAACTCTTTATGAAAACGGGAATTGAAGCGGAAGATGTCGAAGAAATGCTCGCGCGCGTGGTCATACACAGCGATGCGCACCATGGCGGATACGGAAAGTTTACCCCAGAATTGATCGCATTTATCCGTCAGTTTTACAATGATCACGGCGTTCAACTTGATCCAGTCTACACGGGTAAAGCGATGTTCGAACTCATGAAAAGTCTCGAATCACCCGAATTTGATCACACCACCGTTCTGTTCATTCACACGGGTGGATTGCAAGGAATTGCAGGGATTGAGGCGCAACTAGGGGAGAAGTTATTTCAATAGCTCAATCAACTCCTTCGCTTCACTAACGTCGTGCACGCGCAATATTTTTGCGCCTTTCAACAAAGCAATGGTGTTCAAGGCAATCGTGCCATTCAAGGATGCTTCTGGTGTAATGCCCAACTTTTTGTAGATCATGGATTTTCGTGACAATCCTGCTAAAATCGGTTTTCCAAATGTGTGAAAGGCTTCCAGATTCCGTAAAATGTGGTGATTTTGTTCAATCGTCTTGGCAAATCCAAACCCTGGGTCGAGGATAATGTCTTTCAATCCAGCCGCTTTCAATTGTTCAATCTTAATCGAAAAATAAAGCGCCATCTCCCTGAACAAATTGTCGTATTCCGTCATCGCCTGCATCGTTTGTGGCGTTCCGCGCATGTGCATGAGGACATACGGAACCTGATACTTCGCGGCCACATCAACAATTTTCGGATCAATTTCAAAACCACTGATGTCGTTGATCATATTCGCGCCCGCCAAAATGGCTTTTTCCGCAACTTCGGATCGAAAGGTGTCAATGGAAATAATCACATCAGACAAATCGCGTCGAAGCGCTGTAATGATGGGACAAACACGGTTCAATTCTTCCGTAACGGTGATGTCTTCCGCATTGGGTCGCGACGAATAACCGCCAATGTCAACAATTTGAGCACCAGCGGCTACCATGTCTTTGGCGCGTGAAATGGCTGCATCTATCGTTTCCACTCGGCTTCCTTCAAAAAAGGAATCAGGTGTGGCGTTCACAATCCCCATGACAATCGGTGTGGATAAATCAAGCAACTTATCCCCAAAACGAATGCTGCCATTCGAACCAAAATATGTATCTTCAACGCTTGAATTTTGCATCATACCCTAGATGAATAAAACGAATACCGAATACACAAATGTAATCAATGTTTGCAGAGAACTTTTCTCGAAAAAAACAAGTGATTACGGCACTGCTTGGCGAATTTTGCGCCCAAGTTCATTGACCGATCAATTATTTATCAAAGCACAACGCATCCGGACCATTCAAGAAACGGGTGAGAATAGGGTGGGTGAAACAATCGAGGATGAGTTTGTGGCAATTGTCAACTATTGCGTGATGGCGATTATTCAACTGACTGAAAAGGAACTGACTGAACTTGAATTACCTGCGAATCAAGCGGTTCAACTCTACGATAAATATGCGCATACCGCATTTGAATTGATGGAGATGAAAAATCACGACTACGGTGAAGCGTGGCGCGATATGCGGGTAAGCTCATTGACCGATTTGATCCTTCAAAAAATCTTGCGCGTAAAGCAAATTGAGGACAATAACGGAGCGACCATCGTAAGTGAGGGAATCGACGCAAATTATTACGATATGATGAATTACGCTGTTTTCGCCCTGATTCATTGCGGAATCGGTCAAACCAAAAGCGCATGAGACCAGCTGTAACCGTACGAGGAAGATCCTTCATCTTTAATTTGATCTGTGTCGCGCTCAATTTGATTGGATTAACGCTCATTGTTATTGCCAATCACCCCTATTTCATGAACCTGAGCTTGCTCTTCAACCTTGTTGGTGGTGCTTTGATGCTCGTTTCAATCGGTGGAATCATGCTCTTCAAGGGCAGAATGATGATGTCTGGACTTTCTCGAATTCTTGTCGGTGGCACGTTCATTGTTTCTGGTTTGGTGAAGGCAAATGACCCTGTCGGATTTTCCTATAAATTGGAAGACTATTTTGAGGATGGCGCACTGGCATATCGCATCAAGGAATTGTTTGGTGCACCAGGCTTTTCACTCGAATTTCTTTCAAATTCAGCACTGATAATCGCCGTTCTACTTTGCATTTTAGAGATTGTACTTGGCGTGCTCACAATTGTTGGCGGTAAAATCAAACCTGTTGCGTACTCGCTCCTAGCAATGATGTTGTTTTTCACGTTTTTAACGTGGCACACAGCCGATTGCAATCCGAAAACGAAATTTGTGGACCGCGATACTTACGCGATTTCTAGCCCAATCGCCAAGCAAAAATTGGAGTTGGCCAAAGAAAAAAAAGTCACAATTGTTTCACAAACAGCCAGTGAATTGGTTGTTGATGAGGTGAAAACGACCCAATGTGTGAACGATTGCGGCTGTTTTGGCGATGCACTCAAAGGCTCCGTTGGTCGATCCCTTTTTCCGATTGAATCCTTCTGGAAAGACATCGTTCTACTTTATCTCGTGTGTTGGATATTCCTTTCTCAATGGTCATTTCGCCCAAATACATCGAAAGAAAACGCCGTATTTGGCTTCGCAACACTCGTTGTTGTTTCCTTCTTCTCATGGGTCTTTGGATGGTATTTCCCCATTTTCTTTTCAGTACTTGCAATTCTTGGGGCATTGTGGGTCAAACGAGTAGGTGGAAAATTGCTTGGAAACCAATGGGGAAGTGCATTGACGGTCGCGCTGTTTTCGTCGCTTCTCGTTGCATTCGTGTTACATTACGATCCCATCAAAGATTACAGACCTTATGCCGTGGGTTCACATCTCAAATGGAAAATGAATGACGGCGTGGCAGGACTTACGGAAAGTGAATTGCACTATCGAAATAAGCGTACAGGCGAAAAACGAACGTACATTTCTGGTTCCTCTGAGTACAATAATTCAAAAATCTGGGAAGATAAGAGCTGGGTGAATACCAAAATGGTAGACAAAGAAATCCGACCGTCCATTCCGCCATCGATCAGTAACTTTAAACCGCAAATTGCTGTATCAGAGCTTTCAAAGGCAGAAATGAACTTGCCGTTTGTGGCAGATATGCTCACCCAAACAAAGGTGAAACGAATTCGACTTTTTGCGTTAGAAGAGCAAATGAAAGAAGAAGTGCTCCTGGCTGATTTTAGTCTCGAATTGTATCCGCCTGAGGAATATCAGATATTGGACACCATAGAAGTGGCTGATCCTGACATGAACGATCTTGATATCACCAATGCACTTTTGGATGAAAAACGAGTGGTCATTCTTGTTTCACGCAATCTGTTAGAAGCAAATTGGGATGAAATTGAACGAATCAAAGCCATCGCTGCAAGTTGCAAACAGAAAAAAGTGCCATTCCTTATGATCACCAACGCTGCCCGTTCAGAGATGAATACCTTTCGGAAAAAACACCAATTCGATTGTGCGATCTTCTCGATGGATGAACTCGAATTGAAAATTATTTCACGCTCCAATCCAGCCTTGCTCATTCTCGAAAAGGGAGTGGTGAAAGGGAAATATTCCCACAACGGTATCCCAAATGCGGCGAAATTCGCAGAATATCACCTAAAAAAATAACGAAATGGCTCGAAAAATTGTAGCAGGAAATTGGAAAATGAACCTCCAACTCAATGAGGGCAAACAGCTGCTGGAAGAAATTCTTGCCGGTTTAAAACCATCCGATGTCTCCGTAGTCGTTTTTCCGCCAAGTCCGTTTTTAGAAGCGCTTTCCAGTAATTCTGGTTCGATTTCTGTCGGTGTACAAAATTTCAATGAACACGATGCGGGCGCATTTACGGGTGAGTGCTCCATTCCACAGCTTCAAAGTGTAGGCGCAACTATTGGACTTATCGGTCACAGCGAACGCCGCGCGCTATTTGGTGAAACCCATGAAATCCTTAAGCTAAAAGTAGATGCCGCAGTGGCGCGCAACTTTCAATTCATTTTCTGCTGTGGCGAACCACTTGAGATCCGCGAAAAAGGGGCTGAATTTCAGTACGTGAAACGACAATTGGAAGAAAGTCTTTTCCACCTTTCCGCAGCGGAAATTCAAAATGGCATCATCGCTTATGAACCCGTTTGGGCCATTGGAACGGGAAAAACAGCTACTTCCGAACAAGCTGAAGAAATGCATGCTCACATCCGTTCATGGCTTGAGGAATGCTATAATTTGGATGTCGCAAAGTCAATTTCCATTCTCTATGGTGGAAGTTGCAACGAGAAAAATGCCGCAGAATTGTTCGCTTGTCCAAACGTGGATGGTGGACTTATCGGAGGCGCATCGCTCAAAGCTGAATCATTTTTACACATCATTCATACCCGCTAAATGGAATCATTGGACACGCTTGAATTGACTATTTCCTTGACTCCTACTGAACCGTGGAGTGAGATTTTGATCGCCGAATTGTCGGATCGTGGCTTCGATGGCTTTGTGCAAACAGAAAGCGGAATTCAAGCCTATGCGAGTGCCTCCGTTAACGCAAAGGAAATCATGGATACACTCTCAATACGGGATTTCACAGAAGTAGACATCAACTGGAGCGCAACAATTATTCCGCATCAAAATTGGAACGCGAAGTGGGAAGAAGATTTTCACCCGGTGTACGTTGAAGACTACGCGACCATTTTAGCTCCCTTTCACAACGAAACAGAAGCAAAAGGAATGGTCGTGCGCATTCAGCCACAAATGTCATTTGGAACAGGACATCACCAAACCACATGGATGATGACAAAGGCACTGTTTGAGTTGGAACGAATGCCCGAACAGGTATTGGACATGGGAACAGGAACTGGTGTATTGGCAATTGTCGCTGAAAATTTAGGCGCGAAGCGCATTTTAGCTATCGACATCGAAGAATGGTCAGCGCAAAATGCACGTGAAAACGCAGAGCGAAACAACTGCACTGCCATCGAATGCGTATGGGGAGATAAAGATAAAATTGAAGGAAATGAGTTTGGATTAATTATTGCAAACATTAATAAAAACATTTTGAAGGCACAAATGGATAGCTATGCAACAGCACTATTGAATGATGGAACCTTGCTCTTAAGTGGCTTTTTCACAAGTGATGTGGAAGAGCTAGTAACTTTTGCAGCACCGTTTGGTCTTACATTAACGAAGCAATTTGCCAAAGATGAGTGGGCTGGACTTCAACTAATGAAAACAAAAATCGGATGATTATGAAACGAATGAACTACTTGCTCTTGTTGATGATGATGTCAGCCTTCACGGGTTGGTCACAGTCATTTCCGACTGATCGGGACAAATTTGTAAAAGAATTTGAGCGCCAGTTGACCGAATATGGCAAAGGCGAATTTCGTGACTTTGCGAAGACGGAATTGCCTGCACTCTTGCTTGAAGGCACGAGCTTTTCCGATGAATATTTCACGCGTATGGTTCAAACGTGCAATGCTTTTGAAACCAAAAAGTTAAAGGTATATCCGGAGATTTACAACTACGTGTATTCAGTCGCACAATTTGTGAAAACAAAGCAATCCAAAGAAAGTTTTCTCGCTTGGCACAGTGCGGTGGACAAACAGTTAGCCTCCAGAAATCCAAAGAAAATTGAGGAATTCATGGAATTCTCTGCAGGATTCTTGGCAAATGGAAAGATCGCTACATCTTCCAATTTTGAATGGTTTTATCTCGGTGGAGATTATGCTGTTGAATACGAAGACGAGAAGGTTGGGATTCAATTGTCTGATGGTAACCTAGTGTGCCGTGCCATTGGTAATTCAGGCAGTACAAAAGGAGAAGCAGTAGATAGTTTAGTGATTTATGAAACATCGGGTACATTCGATCCATCGCTTAAAAAATGGCTTGGAAATGGTGGAACGGTCAATTGGGAAAAGGTAGGTTTAGATGAAAATGCCTATTTCGCCAAATTAACCAAGTATGATATTTCCTTAACCTCGTCAACGCTGCGCGTGGATACCGTGTCCATGACCAGTCCTTATTTTCCTAAGCCAATAATGGGTTCACTCTCAGATCGTGCGTTTAAAATCAACCGCGAAGAAGATAAAGTCTTTCCCCAGTTTCTTTCCTTCGAAAATCGATTGGTGATCAAAGAAATTGTGGCAGATGTCGATTACGTTGGTGGTTTCGCTTTGCAAGGTTCTGATTTTATTGGTGCAGGATCGGCTGCGCAACTCGCGATGATTACCATCAAAAAAGGTGGAGCCCCATTCATACAGGCTCGTGCGCAACAGATCTTCATTTCCCCGAAAAAAGTAACCGTCAATCAAGGTGTCTTTAAACTGTTTTTAAGCACGGGCGACTCGATTTCACACCCAGGTATTACGCTGAACTATGATTTTGATAAAAATGAAGTGCAACTCGTGAGATCAAGAAACGGAATCGGTGAAGCACCGTTCCAAGATTCCTATCATAAATTGGATATTTATGCCCCAAAAATTAGCTGGAAAAAAGGGGAGGATCTCCTAGCTTTCACATACGAGTTTGGCACAAGTCAAGAAC
>JBFYPU010000152.1:0-3346 GCA_041303175.1 Crocinitomicaceae bacterium
GTTCGAGGCCAGTGTTATCAGTTAGATAGGACGAAAGAGTGTACGTTGGATTCGGATCAATTTCAGTAGGTGTTGGTACTTGCGCACGACTCGAAAACGCAATTAATACTGCGGTTAGGAACAATTGATAATTTGTCATAGTTTATTTAATAAAAAGCAAATTTAGGCTCAAAACGGGTTCTAACTTCCCATAGCTTGTTAAATTGTACAGGATGTATTGTCAATAAGTGTGCCTAAAATAATGTAGAGGTGTGGAAAAAACCGAAAGGGAAATTGTAACTTTAGGTAAAGTGAAGAAAATGATGCCAACAGCAATTAAATCAATGCCAGTTGAAGACCGGCCGCGTGAAAAGATTTTGAATAGGGGTAGAGAATTTGTCTCGAACACCGAATTGATCGCATTGTTGATTGGCTCAGGGACAACCAAACAAAGTGCACTTCAGATTGCATCGATCATTCTGCAAGACGTGAACAACGACCTTCATCAACTCTCCCGCAAGTCCATTAATGACTTGAAGCAATATCCAGGCATCGGTGATGCGAAAGCGATTCTGATATATGCAGCACTAGAATTAGCACGTAGAAAGCCTATCTCAAAATGGGAAGAACCTAATAAACTCAATAACTCTCAAAAATCGTACGAATTTCTTTTGCCATTTTTCGCGAACTTGATGCACGAAGAGTTTTATGCGGTGTATCTCAATCGATCAAACAAGGTAATCGCAACCCGACAAATCTCTAAAGGAGGATTAACAGGAACTGTCGCCGATGGAAAAGTGATTTTCCAAAAAGCGCTCGAAGTGAAAGCGACAGGCATCATTTTGGCGCACAATCATCCAAGTGGCAATCTTGATCCCAGCGAAGCCGATTTGAGGCTCACCAAAATGCTTCAAAATTTTGGATCTATGATAGACCTACAAATTTTGGATCATCTGATCATAACGGACAATAATTACTTTAGTTTTGCAGATTCAGGTAAGTTAGGATAATGAATCAACGAAAAAAAATAATTACGATTGTTGGGGCTCGACCGCAAATCATTAAGTCATCGGCAATTAGCAGAGCAGTGCAGACACATTTTAGCGAGTTGTTGGAAGAAATAATCGTGCACACGGGGCAACATTACGATGAAAACATGTCGAAAGTCTTCTTTGAAGAAATGAGTATTCCTGCGCCTCACTATAATTTACAAGTAGGGAGCGGAACACATGGACAGCAAACGGCAAAAATGTTGGAAGGTTTGGAGCAAATTTTTCTAGATGAAAAACCGGATGGTGTGGTGGTTTATGGTGATACAAATTCGACAATTGCAGGTGCTCTTGCCGCAGCTAAAATCCACATTCCTGTAGTACACATTGAAGCTGGCCTAAGAAGTTTCAATAAAGCGATGCCTGAAGAGTTGAATCGGATTTCGTGTGATCACATGTCAACCTTACTGTTTACACCAACCGAAACGGGCTTGATGAATCTTTCCAACGAAGGTTTCGATTTAGCACACTCTGAAAAAGCGACCATCGACGCACCAAATATCTACCATTGTGGAGATATTATGTTCGACAATAGCCTTCATTTCTCAAAAGTCGCCGATCAGTTTTCAACCGTCATGGCAGCTGAAAACTTGATTAAAAATGAATTTGTTTTGATGACCGTTCACCGCGATTCGAATACGGATATTGCTGAAAACATGGAGGCAATCTTTGGTGCGGTACTTTTTCTTGCGGAAACCTTGAATTTGACCTTTGTACTTCCCTTGCATCCGCGAACGAAAAGCAAAATGGAATCGCAACTTTCGCCTGAACTGTTTAGCCAAATTGAAGCGTCTTCTTTGATTAAAGTGATTGATCCCGTAGGGTTTATGGATATTATCGTGCTCGAGAAGAATGCCCGAATGATCGTTACCGATAGCGGTGGATTGCAGAAAGAATCGTTTTTCTTCGAAAAGCCTTGTGTGATTTTGCGTGAACAAACAGAATGGACAGAGATTGTTGAGAATGGCAACGCGCTACTTACCGGTGCAGATCGCGCGAAAATCATTGATGCATTTACTGTTCTTTACAATAAGCAGAACTTCTCGTATCCTTCCTTTTATGGCGATGGACGCGCCGCAGAGTTTATTTGCGGAAAAATTGTTGCCGAACTCTGATCGATGACAAGGATCTTTGTGGATCACATATCGCCCCGAATTCTTTACACATTTGATTTCATTTTTGGCGCGCGTGGTTTCAACTATACGATCGTTGAAGATGCGTCCGCAGCCGATCTTTGCTACTCGCTTTCTCCAAAGGATTCAGTACTAGGATGCCAAATGGCGGCTTTGATGCTGGAAACAGGGATTCGTGCGCAGAAGCCAGCTATTGTTCCTTACACAGAGAACCTCGAATGTTTGGCCTTTAAAAGTGTTGTTGATCCAATTGCGTCCATTTTTTATACGCTGACACGCTACGAAGAGTATACGTGTTGGGAGAGAGACAAATATGGACGCTTTCCACGTGCGGAATCCATCGCTACAGATATTTGGTTGATGCGTGCGATGTGTGACCGGTGGGCAGAATCTGTCCTTGAAATGTGCGGGATCAACCATTCTTCGCAAGATGGAAAAACTAGCATTGTACCAACATTTGACATCGACAATACATTTGCTTATCAATTGAAGACTGGCTATCGAAAGCAACTTTCAATCTTAAAAGACCTTCTTCGTCGCGATAAAAATCGGATCTCAGAACGAACGTCTGTATTGAGAGGAGAGATGGCAGATCCTTACGATACGTTTGAGACCATTAAATCCATCGCACGACGATTTCCTGAAACCAAGCTTTTTTGGTTGATTGGTAAGTTGGGCGAAAAGGACAGAAATATATCCATTCGTAATTCAAAGCACCGAAGTTTCATCCGCTCACTTTCAGAATCAGGATTGAACATTGGATTGCATCCGAGTTTTGGTTCCTTCGGACACGAGTCAATCCTATTGCGCGAGAAACGTGAACTGGAAGGCGTTTGCGGGAGAGAAATTGTTCACTCGCGCCAGCATTTCTTGCGTTTTCAAGTATCAAGCATCTTTGCTTCGCTTCACAGAATTGGTTTTACGGACGAATACTCCATGGGCTTTGCGGAACACGTTGGATTTCGTTGCGGAACAGCTCGAAGTCATTTTTGGTTTAATCTCAACACCAACCAAACAACCGCTTTCACCATTCATCCTTTTGTTTACATGGATGGAACGCTTCGTGAATACATGAAATTGTCCATTTCCGACGCCAAAAAGATCGTTCAAGAATTGTACGATGAAGTGCGCCGATACGGTGGTGACTTCATTTTTATTTGGCACAACGAAACGATTGGCGACTAT
>JBFYPU010000153.1:0-3030 GCA_041303175.1 Crocinitomicaceae bacterium
CCATTTAGCGTTACAATGACCGCATAATTTCCTGTTACAACTGGTGTGAACGTTGCATCTGTCGCCCCATTGATTGGCTGATTTCCAGCATCACAATCCACCCATTGGTAGGTTGCCCCCGATTCAGTTGCGGTTAATACACCTCCAATATTAGTAACTGAATTATCGATTGTTTGCACTATTAGCATCAAATTCACTATTGAATCACAGCCATCAACACTTAAAAGCACAGCTGTATTCGATCCGACGTTTGAAGCATCCAACGTTTGCCCATTGAAATCAAATGTGCCGTCTTCACAAATGGTTTCAGTAAGGTTCGTCACAGTAGATGGGAGGATATTTAACGTCAGTTCTACGATCGAATCGCAACCATTTATAGCGGTAAAAATTGCCGTATTCAATCCTGCATCACTCGCATCCAAGGTTTGTCCGTTAAATAAGAATGTTTCATTCGAACAGATGTTTGCACTTTGAGAAGATGTTGGTACAGGAATTACGGACAACGTCAAAGTAACCGTTGAATCACATCCATTTGCTGCAGGAAAAACCGCAGTATGAACACCCGCATCATTTCCGTCGAGCACCTGAGAACCAAAGGTATACGTTTCGTTATTACAAATCGTTTGAGAAATTGATGAACTCGCTGTTGGATTAATCGTCACGTTAAACGTCGTTGTCGATCCCGTTCCATACGTGTAGGTGACAACATACGTTCCAACACCGGAAGCTCCCACGTTGATGACCCCAGTCGATGGATTGATGGACAACCCAGCAGGCCCACTAAATGTACCTCCGAGTGTCCCTGTTTGCACAGGCGTTTGGTTCGGTTCATTCGCGCAAAATGGATTGCTCGGATAATTGATTGTTGTTGGAACGGTCTCCGTTAGCAGAATATTTACGGATGCAGAAGCATTATCACCATTTGTTCCACTAGTTCCATTGGCTGCCAATCCGCGTCCATAAAAGCGAATGTTTCCGGCACCAGCAGCAGGCGCAGTCCATTGTGAAGTGAAAATTCCAGACGTTGCCACAGCACTTGTTTGCTCAATATACGGAATCCCTGAAATGGAAACCACTTGTGTATTTGCACCCGGTGTATTGAACGTTCCTCCAGCGGTATTATTGGTTCGTAGCGCAACACCTTGGAAACCATAGCGCGGTGCTCCACCCGTTACCGTATAGCGAACCGTATAGGTTGTTCCGGGAACATAGCTCGTCACGGGAGTTGGCCCGTTCAGCACTTGAATGGAAATAGACGGAGAAAAGCCGCCTCCACCATGACAATCGCCACAAGACCCCCCAGAAATAGGACTCCCTGTTCGATCACCCAATCCACCATTTCCCGCACCACCCGAAAAAGGAGGAGTTGGATCAAATTTTTGAATATTCACCGATTTCTCTGAGTTATCAGAGACAACTGCCGAAACAGTTAAGTAGGAAAATGCGCCTAAAAACGCAACAAGAGCAATACGATAGATCATAAGTCGTTCAATAAAGTTGACAAAATAGGAAAATTTTAGATCGTACTTCCTATCCTTAACCAGAAAAGGAAACGAAAGTGAACGCTTTTTGGTTGCCTTTTAGTGGAAAGAATTCAGTCCAAAAAACTAGCATTCAATTTCTAAATCTCGTCCTCGCTTTGTTTCATCTGCAATTGAGCCTTCAAGGAGGAAATTTCCTTGTTTTTTGCTCTGTACTTTCGGTAATCGAACAAGGTAGCCAAACCATATCCTGCGCCCATGCACATAAAAATCAATAAGGTAATAGGAATGTTAACGCGAGTCAAAAGTAAATGAACCTCAATTGATTTCCAATTGATAATCGCAAAAATGAGTCCCAAAATCACCGCGATCATGCTGATGATGTATTTCGTTTTCTGCGCTGCTGTTAGTCCTTGCCAAAATTCTTGCATATCGTTTTCAATTAACTGTTATTTCCACTACGATCTTTGTGTAAATATCTCAATTTTCTATGGAAGTTCATCATTTCATGGAAAAATCATTCGTATTCCTTATATTCGTCACCCGAAAGTAAAAGATATGGCAACTACAGCAGACATCAAAAACGGAGCGTGCTTGAATCACAATGGAAAATTGGTTCAAATCGTAGAGTTTCAACACGTAAAACCAGGGAAAGGACCAGCCTTCGTGCGTACGAAAATGAGATTGATCGAAACAGGAAAAATCTTGGATTTCACCTTCTCAGCAGGTCACAAAATTGAGCTTGTACGCATCGAAAACCGCGAATACCAGTATTTGTACAACGACGGTGAAAACTTCGTATTCATGAATGGTGAAACGTTTGAACAGGTGAACATCCCACCAGCAATGGTCGATAAACCTGAGTTCTTGGTGGAAGGAATGACCTGCATGATCTTATTCCACGCTGAAGAAGAAGCACCATTGGTACTTGAACTTCCAATGCACGTAATTTCTGAAGTGACGTACACTGAGCCGGGAATTAAAGGTGATACTGCAACAAACACCATGAAACCCGCAACCATTGCGACAGGTGCGGAAGTGCGTGTTCCACTCTTTATCGATATGGGTGAAATTATCAAGGTGGACACGCGCACAGGTGTGTATGTGGAACGCGTGAAGAATTAATTTCCAACTGATTTCAGAATAATCGTTGATCCTGTCGATTTCATTTTCTAATGAACGTAAAATTTGGCGCCATAGAGTTGCATTATCAACGAATCGTTCCGAGCCGAATTTCGAATGAACGGAATGTATTGGTTTTCCTTCACGAAGCATTGGGAAGTATCGGTCAATGGAAAACTTTTCCGAAGAAGTTGTGCGATGAACTTGGACTTTACGGTATTGTCTATGAACGACAAGGTCATGGAAAATCGTCACCCTTCACTATCGAACGCGATGAACGCTACCTTCACACATACGCACTTGACGAACTTCCAGCATTTCTAACGTCAGTCATCAACCCTGAACAGAAAATCGTTTTCGTTGGGCATTCCGATGGTGGTACAATTGCCCTTTTGTATGCTTCGAAATACCCTCAAAACGTTCTTGG
>JBFYPU010000154.1:0-4012 GCA_041303175.1 Crocinitomicaceae bacterium
AATTTTAACAAATTTTGTTTAATTATTATTTGGAAAGATTAAACAGAATAACATATATTTGTTGAACAATTTTTAGAAAACATTAAACAAAAAAATACGAACATGAAAAGAATCTCCTCTCTAATTGGCACAACATCGTTCTCCTTTATGGTGTTGTTTGCATCGTTTGGCACATCGGCCCAAACAAATGTTTATGACAACGTCATTGCGACGAGTCCAAATCACACACTGCTCGCAGCAGCACTTCAACAAGAAGGGTTGGATGTGGCACTTCAAAATCCAGCTGCAACATTGACGGTTTTTGCACCAGACAACGCGGCAATCAATGGTTTGGCGGCGTCCTTTGGAACGGACATCACAGGTTTGCTTGCCAATCCAGATTTGTCAAACATCTTGTTGTACCACGTTTTAGGAACAACGGTTTCTTCTGCAGCAGTAACAAATGGAGCAATCGTTACTCCATTGAATCCTGCTAACACAATTAAATTAACAAAAACGTCTGGTGGATCGGTTTACGCAAATCAAGCGATGGTAAACGCACCAGACTTGACGGCTGCTAACGGCGTTGTACACTCGATTAACTCGGTGATCCTTCCATTCGAAACAGTGGTAGATATCGCAATCGACAATGGTTTCACATCGTTGACAACAGCTGTTGTTACAGCAGAATTGCTTCCAGCGTTGACAAATCCGTTTTCTCAACTTACGGTGTTTGCTCCAACAGATCAAGCGTTTACTGATATCGCGACGGCATTGGGAACAGACATTACAGGCTTGTTGGCACTTCCAAATTTGGCGGATATCTTGACGTATCACGTTTTGGGAAGTCAAGTGTTGGCAGGTGACATCACGAATGGATTGATTGCTCAACCATTGAGTACAACAAATACCTTGAAAATCACTTTGGCGGGTAACGGCGATGTATTTGTAAATCAAGCGGAAGTAACAGGAACAGATTTTCTAGCAGCGAACGGTGTAGTGCACATCTTGGATGCGGTGGTTCTTCCAAACGAAACGGTGGTAGATGTCGCGATCGACAATGGATTCACATCCTTGACAGCAGCAGTTGTAACAGCAGAATTGTTGCCAGCTTTGACAGATCCACTCGCTGAATTCACAGTATTCGCTCCAACAGATGCAGCTTTTGATAATCTTGCAACGGCACTTGGAACAGATTTGAACGGAATTCTAGCACTTCCAAACTTGGCTGATGTTCTGTTGTACCACGTAGTTTCAGGAACAGTTTTGTCTACTGGACTTTCAAACGGAACAGTTGCAACATTGGAAGGAAGCAACGTATTGGTGAACATCACAGGAGGCGTAACGATCAATGACGCAACAGTAACAACACCAGACGTTACAGCAACAAATGGAGTTGTACACATCATTGATAAAGTCTTGATTCCAGGAACGGCTTCAATCGATGAAACAGTAAATACTACATTCTCTGTGTATCCAAATCCAGCATCAGATGAAATTCGCTTCAGCACAGTAAACGGAAGTGAATTCGAAATCATCAATGCGAATGGAACGACAGTAGTAAAAGGCAATACAGTTGACGGAAAAGTGAACATTTCTGAACTAGGTCAAGGAAATTATTTCATCCGAGTTGTTGAGGGTGAGAACGTTTCTCTAGGGAAATTCGTCAAATAGTAAGACCGTTGAAAAACGCTCTAATCGAGGCGCAATAAAATTTTAAACCGCAGTCTACCGATTGTAAATGAGAACACGAAGTCTCAGCGGAGCTAATTTAAAATTTTGGAAGTAACGACGAGTAGTTAGTGTTACAAAGATCTTACAGTAAAAGAGACCTGTTCATAGGGTTAGTAGGTTAGGTTGAATAACTGTTATTGGTATCACAGTTAGATTAGTTAGGAGAAAAGGTCGCGCCCGCGGCCTTTTCTTTTTTGGTTTAAAATTCTGTCAAAGCGCTGACGATCGCGGATGATGCGAGTCCCCACTGCTCTAACGATCTAACCATCGGAAAACTCATGGATCAAATCGCTCAAACCGCGCCCCGTTGTATTTAAACACCCCATTCTCCGGTGTGCCCAACCATAAATTGTCCTGCCTATCACGGTACATGGAAATCAATTGTACCTTTTTCGAATCATCCATCACTGGATAATGCGTGATGTTTTTTCCATCATACGCGAACACACCCTGATCCCACGTTGTGAGCCATATCGTTCCTTGCGCATCTTCCACAATGTGAGAATAATAGATCTGATCGTCGCCACCAAAGGTTGTTGCATCGCCGATTCCTGCCGTTTTTGTGTACTCAAGTCGGTCGCTCTTTGCGGTCTTATCTTCATCAAACAAAAACCGTTGCGACGTGTTGCACATCCAAAAGAATCCTTCTTGATCTTCATAAATGGAGCGAATTCCGAAACTGCCCCCGCGCGGTGTATTGGTCAAATCGTTTTCATACATCCACTTCACCGACTTCCCATCAAACCGGCACACGCCAAATTCCCCTGTTCCAAACCACATCGCGCCCTTGCGGTCCTCGTAGATGCGATAGACCAAATAGGGACTATACGGAGCATTGATTCGCTGCTTATTGAGTTCAGTCTCTCGAAAATGCTTCGGGAATTCCAATTGATACAAATGCGTTCCATCGTATCGATATGGACCAATAGCCTCAGTGTTACCGAGAATGCTGAACCACAAATCATTTTCCTCCAATTTCCATTCCTTGCTTTTGATGGGCGTTAACGATGTGATCTTTTTTCCATCAAATTTATGGATGCCTTCCAGGGTCGAAAAATAGAGATTCCCGTGTTTGTCTTCTTGAATTTGACGAATGCGGTTGCCACTCAACCCATCCTCAGTGGTAAAATTGACGATCGTTTTCCCATCATAGCGATAGACTCCCTCACCATCGCTTCCAAACCAATAATTGTTTTTTGAGTCCTGAAAAACACACCACAAATGTTCACCAAGCGAATCCACAACAGTTCCAATTTCAATGGTTGAATCTTGGATTTCAGAAACTGTCTGGTTCGTCTTTGTGAGACCGTTACACGAAGCAAAAATGGTTAAAAACAGGGGTAATTTGACGGTTATATTCATGAATAAAAGGCGAAGAAATTTGTTGTGTCTGGCCTTGCGGCAGGCTACCAAAGTAAGAAATTAATTTATTTTTATTCAGATTCTGTTATCCATGGTCAGAGCAAACAGATTAAATTTTCTACCTAGGGATTTATTGTTGATCGCATGGCGAATGATTCAACGAACTATCTAGATGCCCGAAGGAGGAGCGAATCCTTTATAATCAAATGTGTTCATGGGCATCTTCTTACTGTAAAAGGTGAATTTTTTCAGTATAAATTATGTGCAACTCAGCACTAAGAATGCATTAAAAAATTCTCCTAGAAAAACAAACCGGGCCTCGTTCGATGAGGTTTCGTGTACGCGCTGAATGCTGCTAAATTTGGAGCTAGCGCGCAGCGATCCGTGACAAATTCAGCATTCAGAAGTACGCGAAATAGCGCGGCTCAAGCACCAAGAATAGTAAGGTTAACTACCAAAAACTCCGCGCTAAACGTTCGAGTAAGCCCGCGGTTTTACTCCACTTTTGGCGGCAAAAGTGGAAAAAGAGAACTTTTCGATTAGTATTCTACTATCGGTGATACTGTTTATACGCGTTAAAAATAAGTCAATGTTGAATGCGTTTGCCCAGTATCCAAGGCAATGTGACGATCACTCGAAATTAAATTCTTGTTTCTTTTGGCTATTTTTGAAGCATGCCAATCGTGATTTTATCTTCCGCCGATCATGCTTTCTCTCCAAGCGAACGCTTTGAATTGTTTGAGATCATGCGCGATGCATTTGCGCGCACGCAAGCCGAAATGTGGGGAGAAAATTACCTAAGAATGCCGCAAAGCGAGTATGAAAACCTCATTGATGAAGGAATCATTTTTGGGGCAGAAATGGATGGAAAAATTGTCGGTTGTGTGTACATGCGAATACTGGATGCTGAAGCGGCAACCTTTGGTTTATTGGCAAC
>JBFYPU010000155.1:0-20519 GCA_041303175.1 Crocinitomicaceae bacterium
AGACACACGTGAAGTTCAAATCAGTAACAATGGTACTACGTGGACAACTTATGTTGTTACAGATGGTACTGAACCAGGTGGAACTGTAGTGAGTGGTATCGGTTCTATCGATATTTCTGCAACTGCTGGAAACCAAGCTGCTGTATATATCCGTTTCCACTACGTTGGAGCATGGGGATGGCACTGGGCTGTTGATGACATCTTGGTGAAATCTACTGAGCCTTACGATTTGCGTGCGGATGGTACATTTTGGGGTGTTGATGGTTCTTGGGGACCACGTTTGCCTTACTATTCAACTCCTTCAGCGCAAATTCAACCAATCAATTTCTGTGGAATCAACACAAACATTGGTTTGAACAACATCGCTGACGCAACATATGGAATTGCAATTGCTTCTGCTGGTTTCGCAAGTTCTGGAACTGTGAACTCAATTGTTGGTGCTACAGATACAATTTGTGCTACAGCAGCGTTCACACCGTCAACTACTCCTGCTTCACACACAGCAATCGCTACAATGGCAACTACAAACCCAGATACGGGAACAAGCAACAACAGTTTCGATAACGTTACGTTTGGAGTGACTCAATTCTTGTATGCGCGTGACAATGCTGCTGCCGCAGTTGAAGGTGGTACATTCAACGCTGGAGATGGTTTCGAAGCGGGTAACATTTTCGATATCTTCGCAAACGCTGATTTGACACGTATTGAAGTTCAAATTCACCCAGCTGCTGAAGTTGGTGCAACTGTTTACGCGAAATTATACACAATTGATGACGCAACAGGTGATTTCATTCTTGAAGACCAATCACAAGGGTACACGATCACAGCGCAAGATCTTGATAACACAATCAGTCTTCCATTGCTTTCAGGAGCTTTTCCTTTAACTGCTGGTATTTCTTACCTTGTTACCGCTGGATCTGATGGTGACGGTGGTTTGACGAATGATTTGGTGATCGCTGCGTCTGGTAACTCTGAGGCACAAACAACATTCTATTTTGATCAAACGGATGCAACATGGTATTACTCAACTTCAACGCCAGCTGTACGTATGGATTTCTCTCCAGCGTCTCTTGACGAGGCAGGAAATGTTTTTGGAATGGGAGTTTACCCAAATCCAGCGAACACAGAAGCAAACGTAACGTTCAACTTGAACAACACTGCTGATGTGAACATCACTGTAACTGATCTTTCAGGAAAAGTTGTTTATTCAAACGCACTTGGAAATGTTGCTGCTGGGAAATCAGAAGTTGCATTGAACACGGCTGCTTTGTCTAACGGTGTTTATATGATCAATGTGTCTGCTGATACTGCAGTTTCAACACAAAAATTGGTTGTTCGTAAATAATTAGAACACATGTTTACCTTCGGGTAAGCTTAAATGAATTAGTCGCCTCGTTTTTACGGGGCGACTTTTTTATGTATACGTAAATTTCACTATCTTACTTGAATCAATCTTCACCTGAATGAAATTAATTCTCCTGATCACCTTCTCAAGTGTCTTCGCATCTGCTGCAATCGCACAAAGGGTGAATTATCCCCCTGCTCCCAACTCAGTGTATGTTCCATATGGAAATCAACACGCATTTCATTCTAAGAGTGCGCTGCTGTGGTCAAACGATGTTTCTCAAGGATTAGATTGGAGTTTCTCGACTACATCCTGGCCACCAAATAATTGGTCGATTGAATTGGATTCAACCTATATTTCAACGAGTAGACCGATTGAAACGACTACTTCTTCAAATGGCTTTCTCGTGTTTAGGTCTCAAGTTGGATTTGAAGATGCTTTAGCGACGTATGTTGGGCTCCCAATCGACCTGACTGCTCAGTCCAATGTTCGTTTGATTTTTCAACAACAATATATTGCAGATTCAAACGAGCGGTCAGTCGAATTGAGTGCGGATGGAATTTCTTGGACATCCTTCTTAATCACAGATGGTAGCCTTGCAACGGGAGAACGGGTGAGCGACCTTGCTTCTGTGGATATTTCTGCCATCGCAGCAAATGCACCCAATCTTTTCTTGCGCTTTCGATTTACGGGCTCGAATGCAGGCTATTGGGCAATCGATGATGTTGAACTCCGCACAATTGACTCTGTGGATCTGCGCGCCGTGCGCATGGATTGGGGAAAAACAGGAGCGTGGGGCGTTCGAATGCCTTACTATAGTTTTATTCCGTCTCAAGTGAATGATCCAATTGAGTTTTGTGCTATCGTGGCAAATGATGGTTTGAACGATTTGGACACGGCAATTTTATCGGTTCAGATACCATCGGCGTCTTTCATTGCACAGGATACTTTTTCTTTGCAATCGGGTGTTTTGGATACAGTTTGTACAACTTCCATTGATTTTTCTCCACAGAATTTTGGCGATTATTTGGTGAATCAAAGTGTGAGTACAATTGGTCTTGACGGAAATTTGCAGAACAATCAATTTGAGGATTTCCAATTTCGATTGGAGGATAATCTTTGGGCTGTCTATTCCAGAGACAATTTTTTTGAGGGAGTTCAAGGAGGTATTAGTTTTGATGTTGAACCAGGATTTGAGCACGGGGTTGGTAATGTGTTTGATGTTTTCAATTACGAATATGGCTATGGTCTTGTGGTGCAAATTCACCCCTCAGCGCCACTTGGGTCAGAACTTACAGCAAGTATTTATCGTTACGATACACTTTCGAATGAATTTGTTTTGGAAATGCAAGGTTACGCTAGTCCAATTGGTGTCAACAATCTCGGTCAAAATGTTATCATACCTTTTTTGGCGGGTGTAATTCTTGAGCCCGGCTCGAGCTATTTAGCGGTCGCATCCACCTATAGTTCTGGAGCTTCAAGTGCAATCGTCTTCGCCACTTCGGGAATTTCAAAGCCAAACACTTCTTTTCTACTGGATTATTCGGCGCCGGATTTGGGCTTAAAGTATCTCACCGAAACCCCAATGGTTCGATTGTTTGTAAATCCAGAAGGTCTCGATGAATTTGAGTCAGCGTTAGGATTAAAATGCTACCCCAACCCCGCGAATGAATCAACAACCATTTCGTTTGAACTGTTGGAAACGTCGGATGTTGAAATCTCGCTTGTGGATCTTTCTGGGAAAATAATGGAAACAAAAGTGAGAAAAAACGAGCTCGCGGGACTTTGCGAAATTGAGTGGAACACACGCGATCTTGAAAACGGTGCCTATTTCATTAAACTGTCGTCAAATCATGGCGGAGCAACCCAAAAAATCCTGATTCAGCACTAAAGAAGATTTACTATTTTTGCGCTCAAATCAACACTTATGAAAGCATACGTATTCCCAGGTCAAGGTGCTCAATTTTCTGGTATGGGCAAGGACTTATATGAAAACTCTGCCATTGCGCGTGAGATGTTCGACAAAGCAAACGAAGTGCTCGGCTTCGAGATCACTAAAATCATGTTCGAAGGAACAGACGAGGAGTTGAAGCAAACCAAAGTGACGCAACCTGCAATTTTCTTGCATTCGACGATTTTAGCAGCTACGCTCGGTGATGCATTTCAACCTGACATGGTCGCAGGACACTCTTTGGGTGAATTGTCAGCACTTGTAGCAAACAAAACCTTAAGTTTCGAAGATGGACTCCGGTTGGTGTATAAACGTGCCTTGGCGATGCAAGCGGCATGTGAGGCAGAACCTTCAACAATGGCTGCAATCCTCGGCTTGGAGGATGAGGTTGTTGAGCAAATTTGCGGTGAGATCAATGGAGTTGTTGTGGCGGCAAACTATAACTGCCCCGGACAATTGGTGATTTCAGGAGCGGTTCCAGCTGTGGAAGAAGCGTGCGCAAAATTAACTGAAGCAGGAGCAAAACGCGCGTTGATCCTTCCTGTGGGTGGAGCATTCCATTCACCATTGATGGAACCAGCACGTGAGGAATTGGCTGCGGCAATTGAAGCGACAACGTTTAGTCAACCCATTTGCCCAGTATATCAAAATGTGGTGGCAAGCGCTGTGACAGATCCGGCAGAAATTCAAGCGAACTTAATTGCACAATTAACGGCGCCTGTGCGTTGGACGCAAACCATGCACGCAATGATTGCAGACGGAGCGACCGAAGTGATCGAAGTTGGTCCTGGTAAAGTATTGCAAGGACTGTTCAAAAAAGTAGACCGTGCGTTTCCTTGTTCGAGTGCGGAATTGGTAGCATAAAAAAGAATACTACTGAAAACCCTCTTGTTCTGCGGAATGAGAGGGTTTTTTATGCAATCGTGAAAATAATTTATGGAAAAGTAAAGCATCTCTCATCTTACTATCAAACACCATATTTAAAATTGATACAGATGAAAAATGCACTAGTAGTACTCGCCCTTTTAATCGTTGGACAGGTTTCAGCGCAACAAGCCCTCGGAGAAGTGACCGGCACAGTTGTAGAATACGGATCAACTATTCCTGCTGTGGACGCTCGGATTGTGATCAAAGACGGAACACGAATTTACCAAGCCAAAACCGATCTTGATGGTGAATTTAGAATCTCGGCCATACCAGCTGGAAAATACCTTGTAAATATTGTTTTTAAAGCAGACACAATGTCCAACATTTCAATTGATGTTCCAATGGACGGCATTGCACGTATGGGAGTGGTTCAATTCGAAGGTAAAATCACAGAAATTATTGGAGCTGACGTTGTAGCAGATAGAAATGAAGTAAAATTAATTGATGGAAACCTACCAGTGACAAAAATTACAGCTGAAGAAATTGGACAATCTGCGGTAAGAACAAACATAAAAGATTTGATTACCTCCGTATCATCAAATGTACAACAAACTGCGGATGGGCAATTGGTATTCCGTGGAGCACGAAAAGGGGACATGATTTACATGATCGACGGAGTAAAAACGTCTGATGCTGGCACCATTCCAAGTGTTTCAATTGGATACATGATGGTTTATACAGGAGGACTTCCTGCAAAATATGGCGACACGCTCGGTGGAGTAGTGGTGATCGAATCCAAAAGCTACTTTGACTTATATCGAGCTTGGGAAGCGGATCAAATTCGGCAAGGATTACGTTAATCAATCATTCTAGAAAGTGAATCAGGATTGTCTTCGGACGGTTCTGATTTTTAGTGTGGAACAAATCATTCTATATCAAGATGCGTTAGTTGCGCATAGAGCAAGTTCTAAAACAGTGTGAAGAAGGTGAAGTAAATTAACCAATAACCTCCTTTAGCGAAGCGTTTACTTCATTCACATAGTTCTTTAGAGCTTGCTCATTTTCTTTTTTCAAAATCATCAACTTGTCATCCGATTGGATCACAATGTAATCTTCCAAGCCGTCAATAACTGCTGTTTTTCCTTTTGGAATGTTGATGATACAGTTTTTGGAGTCATACAAATAAACGCGATCACCTACAACGGCATTTCCATTGTCATCTTTCGACAAGTGGGTATCTAAACTTCCCCATGTGCCCAAATCGGACCAATCAAAATTCGAGAGCACAATATCAATATTGGTAGCGTGTTCCATTACTGCAAAGTCGATTGAAATGTCCTCACAACTTGCGAAGCAATGATCCACATACGCTTGCTCATTAGCCGTATTGTATTGTGCCATGTCTCCACAAAACAAGGCATACAAAGCTGGTTGATAGGTGCTCAATGCATCCAAAACGGTTTGCGATTTCCAAATGAAGATTCCAGAATTCCAATAGAAATTTCCAGAAGCTAGAAACGACTCGGCGGTTGCCATATTTGGTTTTTCTCTGAATTGCTTCACGGGCAAGACATCCTTTGGTTGAATGTTTGGTGACAACTCAAATTCAATGTATCCGTAACCTGTATCAGGGCGAGTTGGCTGAATTCCGATTGTTGCGATTCGTCCCATTTCCGCAGAAGCGATTGCCGCCTGAATGGTTGCTGTGAAATTGTCTTGCTGGATAATCAAATGATCTGCAGGCGAGATAATCAAATTTGCGTTTTGATTGATCGCATGAATTTTCGCTGCAGCATAAGCAATACAAGGTGCCGTATTTTTCCGCTCTGGCTCCGTTAATACCTGATCAGGTCGCAGCTTTGGTAGCTGTTCCAAAACAATTGACTTGTACTCTTTGTTCGTTACGATATATATTTGGTCGCTTGGAGAAACGTGCTCCAGCCGTTCAAATGTCATTTGAAGTAACGATTTTCCGATTCCCAATACATCCAAAAATTGTTTTGGATAATTCGGAGTTGACATGGGCCAAAATCGACTTCCGATTCCCCCAGCCATGATAATGCTATAATTATTGTTCATCTTCTATGTGTTCTACGTGCGCAAGGGCACTGACTAAAAATTGTCTATTTGAAATGACATCTGTACACAAATAACGCGTTCGTCTCAAATGTCCTTTTTTAAATGTGCGCCCATTCAACGCAAAGGTACTGTTTTTAGGTAATTTTTCGAGTGGGTGTAAATTATCGTTGCGTGAATCGAATGTATGCAATGTTCGCTGCAATTGTTGGTCGGTGCAGGACGATGCCTTCATGTTTGTGGTGGATCGTAAAAGTGCTTTTCTAAGCGATTCAGGCGTTTCGGGATGATCAATCACAGGTAAAAGTAGGCGCGTGTAATGCAATTTCCATTCTTTTCCATGCGGTGCCACCCGATGTCCGTGCTCTAAAAAATTCGTTAGATGTGCAAATTCATGCAAGGTAGTCACCAAAAATGAATAGGAATTGAGGTTACCATTCACCGTGATTTGTGGCTTGCCATGCGTTGTTTGTGATCGGAAATCGCCCAATTTGGTTTTGCGCGGCTTCACAATTTTGAATTGAACCGTGTGCGTGACGAGCAAGTCAATCACCATCCCAACAAATGGTTCAGGGAGGTAACGTTTCAAAATTCGTTCGTATCGCGCGCGCTTGGATTCCATAATGTGAGAATAAAATTACGGTTTATCTTGATTCTTGAACGAAACTTGAGCGAAGTTCTTGCCATCCTAAAAAATACCGTTAATTTAGTAGTCTGAGATGAGAATCATTCGAAATATCGGTAAGTACATGATCATGCTTTGGATCGTTTTTTCGCGACCCGAGAAATGGCGTGTTTTCCGTGAGCGTTTGTTTCAAGAAATCCACTTCATTGGGATCAATTCAATTCCGATTGTTGCGTTGATGTCGGTGTTCATGGGTGGGGTTATTGCCCTTCAAACGGCATCAAACATGACGTCGCCTTGGTTGCCTGCATACACAATTGGATATATCACACGATCGAGTACCATTTTGGAATTTTCTCCAACGATGATATCCTTGATTCTAGCTGGTAAAGTAGGGTCTAATGTCGCATCGGAAATTGGAACGATGAAAACAACGGAACAAATCGATGCCCTTGAAGTAATGGGGGTAAACAGTTTAACCTTTCTTGTATTGCCAAAGATTTTAGGGGCAGTTTTGTTCTTTCCAGTTCTAATTATTTTTTCCATTGGCTTGAGCCTTGTTGGAGGTTGGTTGGCGCTTGTTTTATCGGAATTGTCTTCGACAGAAATCTACGTGATCGGAATACGCTCGTTCTTTCTTCCAGGTGACATCGTATATGCGCTTGTTAAAACAGTTGTTTTCGCTTTCCTCATAGTTTCAATTTCCTCTTTCTATGGCTACTACACAAAGGGTGGAGCACTAGATGTTGGTAAATCCGCTACGAAAGCTGTAGTTTCTGCAAGTGTTGCCATTCTTATCGCCAATTTCTTCCTGACTCAAATGATTTTGTTATGATCGAGGTGGTAAATGTGAGCAAATCATTTAATGGGGTACAAGTACTACACGACATTTCCACTTCTTTCGAAAAAGGTAAAGTGAACATGGTAATTGGTCAATCCGGAGAAGGAAAGTCTGTATTAGCTAAATGCATCGTCGGCTTGCATGCACCAGATAAAGGCTACATTAGTTATGGGGGTCGCAATTTCACCGAAATGAATCGTCGTGATCGTAAAACGATTCGGCAAGAGATTGGAATGCTCTTTCAAGGATCTGCTCTTTTTGATTCAATGACAGTGGCCGAGAATGTGATGTTTCCACTTACGATGTTCACCAAGATGACCAAGAAAGAAAAACTTGATCGGGTAAATTTCTGCTTGGATCGTGTCAATTTGGATGGAAAAAACAGTCTATATCCTGCGGAATGCTCAGGTGGTATGCAAAAACGTATCGCAATTGCACGCGCGATCGCGATGAACCCTCAATATTTATTTTGCGATGAACCCAACTCAGGGCTAGATCCAAAAACATCTATTGTTATCGATAATTTGATTCGTGAAATTACGTACGAATACGACATCACTACGGTTGTAATCACCCACGATATGAACTCGGTAATTGAAATCGGAGATAACATCATGTTCATTCACGAAGGCAGAAACTGGTGGCACGGTGATCGTAAATCGATCATTACAACTGAAAATCCCGAAATTCTTGATTTTGTTTATGCCTCTGATTTCATGAAAGAAATTCGAGCTTCAATGCAAGAAAAGCGCCTATAATTCGTTGATTAGGTCAATAATTCGACGCTTTGTCACAAAGTAAGCGTCCTTCAATTTTGAATAGCTTCGGTTTAACCCGTAACTTCGTAGCATGAAATTGGAAGATAAAATTTTCTCGATTCAGAATGAAGCAGATTTTCTAAAAGTAGCATTGGAAGTCTACCACTATCAGGTAAATACATGTCCAGTCTACAATGAATTTGTTAGAAACATGAACTGGAAGTCGCCAACTTCAATAAAAGAAATCCCATTCCTTCCCATTTCCTTCTTCAAAACACACCAGGTAGCAGCCGCCAACCGAACAATTGAAACGATTTTCAAGAGCAGTGGAACTGGTGGAGAACGTTCTCGTCATTTTGTGCACTCTACAGAGATCTACAAGTGCTCGTTTCGTGAAATTTATCGACACTTTATTGGTAATCCGGAGGATCAGGTCATTTTAGCACTCTTACCAAATTACCTTGATCAAGGCGATTCAAGCTTAGTCTATATGGTTGATGATCTCATTCAGCTCACGCGAAATGAACAATCAGGATTCGTACTCGACGATATGAATCAACTTATTCAACGCTATGTTGCAGGTGTGGCTGCAGGAAAGCAGGTAGTCATTTTTGGCGTTGCCTATTCACTGCTCGATTTATGCGATCTTCAACCAAATTTAGAGCACGCAATTATCATCGAAACAGGTGGAATGAAAGGAAGACGAAAGGAATTGACAAAATCTGAATTGCACCAAGAATTGCGCAGAGGATTAAATTGTAATCGCATTTCTTCAGAATATGGAATGACCGAATTGCTCTCACAAGCATACAGTAATGCAGATGGCATATTCGAACTACCTCCTTGGATGAAAATTCTGATCCGTGAAACGAACGATCCGTTCTCATTTGTCCAAATGAATAAAACAGGTGGTTTAAATGTCATCGATTTGGCAAATTTATACAGTTGCTCGTTCATCGCTACGCAAGATTTAGGTAAATTGTCAATGCATGGCTTCGAAGTAATGGGGCGATTTGATCTTGCTGATCTTCGGGGTTGTAACTTGCTTGTTCAAGAGTGAAATGATCAAACGAATAGAAATGGTTAATTTTAGACAAAAAACAATGGATACGCAAACACTTCTTCTCTTGATCTTAATTGGGGTGATCTCAGGTGTATTGAGCGGATTTGTGGGCGTAGGTGGAGGAATAATTATTGTGCCTGCCCTCATTTATGTACTCGGAATGTCACAATTCCAAGCACAAGGAACAAGCCTGTTCGTTTTACTCTTGCCTGTAGGCATTTTGGCGGTACACAATTATTACAAAACAGATAATGTCAACTGGAAGTTCGGATTGATCATTTCCATTGCGTTCATCGCTGGTGGATTTATCGGTTCAAAACTTGCCCTCAAAATGTCTCCTGCAGTCGTACGGATTGTTTTTGGTGCAATTATGGCTATCGTTTCTGTTAAATTGATCACTTCTGGAATTAACACCTTATCAAATGACTCCTGATATTCAAGCAAAAATCCGCGAAGCAGCCAATAAATTGGATGAGAAAGTATGTGCATACCGAGAATACCTCCATGCTCATCCCGAATTGTCTTATCAAGAGTTCGATACAATGAAATTTGTCTCCGATGCGCTGACGAAAATCGGAATTGAACATACAACTGGAATTGGTGATACGGGCATTGTGGCGGTCATTCGTGGCGACCAACATGCTAGTGACGCGCCCTGCTATGGTTTACGTGCCGACCTTGATGCCTTGCCCATACAAGAGGAAAATGAGTTGCCCTATAAATCAACCAAAGAGGGTATTATGCACGCATGTGGTCACGATGTGCATACTGCAATTCTTCTTGGTGCTGCGGAAATACTCTTTGAATTGAGAAATCAATTGCCTCAGCCCGTAAAGCTGATTTTTCAACCAGGTGAAGAAAAAAATCCTGGTGGAGCAACCCTCATGATTCGGGACGGTGTACTCGAGAACCCAACTGTGGAAAGAATGACAGCGCTCCATGTTTTTCCCGATTTGGAAGTTGGAAAAGTGGGCTTCAAAGAGGGCATTTACATGGCTTCGTGCGATGAAATCTATATCACAATTCATGGCAAGGGTGGGCACGGAGCAACGCCACATCAGTGTATCGATCCCATTATGATTGGCGCAAATATGCTCCAAACGATGCAGCAAATCGTGAGTCGAAAATGCGATCCCAAAATTCCGTGTGTACTTTCTTTCGGTCATTTTGAAGCAATTGGCGCAACAAATATCATCCCGTCGAAGGCAGAATTGAAAGGAACCTTTCGAACAATGAACGAAACATGGAGAGCCGAAGCCTTGCAACTCATCCAATCCACGGCCGAAAATGTTGCCAGAGCCAGCGGTGGTTCAGTAGAGGTTACCATCAGTAAAGGCTACCCATATTTGGAAAATGACCCGGAGACAACAAGAAGAATGAAAGCCGTGGCAGTGGAATTTATGGGTGTCGGTAATGTACACGATCTTCCAATTCGATTAACCTCAGAAGATTTCTCCTATTATTCTCAGGTGATCCCCGTCTGTTTTTTCAGACTTGGCGTCCGAAATGAAGCAAAGGGAATCATTCACAGTGTTCACCACCCACGGTTTGATATTGACCAAAAATCGTTAAAAATTGGAGTGCAAATGATGGCATTGGCACCATTTTCGTAACTTCAGCTATATGATGCGCATTATTTCTCTTTTTGGTCTGCTTGTTTTTGTGCTTTTTGCTTGTGGCGAGGAGTCAAAAACACCACCGAAACCCAATGTTTATGAGGTGAAGAACATTGGCCTACTGTCAACTTCCGAATACACCATTGGGAAAATAATTAAGCTGAATTACCCATCGGAATGGTATACAATTGGTGATAGAAAACTGTTAATGAGTTGCAAAGCAAAAATTAAAGCTGGAGTAGACCTGAAAAAACTAAAAGAAGGAGATATTACTGTTAGCGGAAGTACAATTACAATTGTCTTGCCACCTGTTGAAATTACTAGCTTCTCCATGGATCCCAAAGAAATGCGAACGGAAATGGATGGGGTAACAGGGTTTAGAAGCTCGTTTTCGCAGGAGGAGAAAAATAAATACCTGCGCCAAGCAGAATACTCAATCCGTAAGGATATGAAATCCACGAATATCTTAAAGGACGCTGAACAAAACGCCGAAATATTTTTGAAGGATTTCTACGAGGAAATGGGTTACGAAAAGGTGATCGTTGAACACTCTAAATACAAGACGAACAAATGAAAGATATTCAACGACTTGCGAAAAATCTGATAGGATTAGCGCTCATCGGTGGACTTGTGTTTTTGGTCTACTGGATGTTTTTTAAGAAGGATTCCGATGACTATGTTCAGATTGAAGAGACACCCATCCACGTTGAAGCCATTCGAGCAATAGCTGAGATTAGCACTGTCAATTACAAAGATGAAGTCGTCATGGATTCGGTTGTTCGCTATACAGAGCCTAGTAGTTTTGGATGGGAACAGTCGAGAGAAGTCTATGATAAATTAATGAACGGTGGGATCAAAAGGAGATTGACCCTCATTGTTAAAGGCGAGGTGCGTTTTGGTGTTGACTTGACGCTGATGGATTTAAAAATTCGACAAACGGCTGATAGTATTTTCATCAAACTTCCTCAGCCCAAAATTATTGACGTGGTGTTAACCCCACACAGAACAGAAATTTTCCAAGAAATTGGTGCTTGGTCTGATCGGGAACGACGAGGATTAGAGGTTAGAGCGAAAGAGAAGTTGATCCGAAACGCGAAAGCGATGGATTTAAACGACAAAACCGAAAAGAACATGCGCATTCTTCTTCGCCAAATGATCCGCTCGTCAAAAAAACTCATCATTACCTTTGAAAAATAGTCAACATATTGGTTTCCTCGTCCTGCTTGTCTTGATGACTTTCAGCTGCTCAAAGCATGAAAAAGTGTATAAGAAATTGGATGGTTCATGGACGTTAACGAGCTATCGATTTAAAAATCAACAAGGATTGAGCTACTATCCAGAAGCAAGCGGTACACTATTCTTTGACAATTGTGGCGACACGATTTGTGCGTACTCCATGAATATTCAATACAACCATTCCCAAATATCTGGATCTAGGGTGGAAGCTGGGAAATTTGGATTTACTGTCGAGGGAAGTAAATTATTGCTCACACCAATTGTTGCTAGTGTGGATCAAACGACTATAACACATGGGGTAATGCTCCTCACAAAAACGGATCTAGAATTTCAGTATACGGATGATCTTGGCCGAAGCCATCATTATGTTTTTGAGAAATAGCGAAATCGAGTAAAATGAGTGGACTATCAGACGATTTCCGCTCACAAACGAATAAGGTTACTCCGTGTTTGAAACATCTAATCGTTGTGAATCACGGTTACATTTCCGTACTTTTCACCAATTGTTCCATCCGTCAATGTTCCTAGAATTCGGTAGAAATACACCCCATCATGTACACGTTCCCCGCCTTGCGTCAGGCCATCCCATAAATACAATCCCGTTGCATTCGAGCGCTCATGTACAACAGTTCCCCATCTGTTTAGGATCACCACTTGGAAATTGTCGAAAATATCAACGAACAATTGAAATGAATCATTGATGCCATCACCATTGGGCGTAAATACATTGGGTACCTCAAATTCGCTCGTCACTGTGATCGATGAAGTGTAACTGTGGTAACAACCATTTGTATCCGCAACAATTAGCGTGATTGGATAAACGCCTGGAGGACCGAATTGATAGGATATGTCAGTTCCTAGTACATTGTAGAGCGTATCAGAACCAATGAACCAAGTCCAGGATGAAATGGGTGCTGCGGTATAGCTCGATTGATTATCAAAACCAAAGGTTGTCCCCATCGGTCCCTCTGATGGATCGGGCACAAATAATGCATTCAAACCATTGTTAATCACATAAATTGGAGGCAATTCGTAAAGTACTTCGCAACCATTAGTGTCCATTAGAATGGCACTCGGGTTGAATGTTTGATACGATTGGTAATTGTAGGTGAATGGATTGAGCGTGTCGATGATGGTGCCATCGCCTAAATTCCATTGGATATTGGTGACATTTTGTAGATTATCCGAATCGAAGATAAAACTCTGACCACACAAATCGCCAAAGCTTGTCCAACTTGGAACGCCAGACGGCCCAAAAATGGTCAGGTAATCAACCAATGATGTGTCGGCCGTACAACCAAATTCATCCGTTATTGAAAAAGTGGCCGTGTATGTTCCAGGGAAAACATAGGTGTTATTTGGGTTTTGAAGCGATGAAAATTTACCGTCACCAAAATCCCAGCTCCACGTATCGATTCCACCATACGTGCTTGAGTTATCCGTGAAAGAAGCAAAAACAGGTGGACATGTGTAATCTCCATTGGCATTCTGGTTAGCACCGCTCAAGCTGTACGAGAGGTCGATGTAAGGCAATGAAACCACTACGTTTTGTGTGATCGTGTCCATGCAGCCATTTTGATCAGTGGCAATCATCGAAATCGTATGTGGAATAAAATTGTAATTGGCGCTGGTCACTTCATCAAAGGATGAATTAAAATTACTCGTGAAAGCCGCTGATGAGCCATCTACAAACCATTGATAATTTGAAGCACCCGCACTTGTATTTAGGGCAATAAACGCTTCCTCATCGCACACAACGGAATCCATGCTGAATCCTGCTGTTGGTTTTGTAATCGTCATGTTGATTGTCGTGGGCGTTGAAACACATCCAAATTCATCTGTAACAACAAGCGTAGTTGTAAACGTGCCCTCTGTCGTATAGGAATAACTTGTTGGAACTCCAATGGGAATCGTTTGCGTACTTAAATTGGGGAACGTCCAAAAGCCACTTTCGATTGGAACACCATTTCCAACGGGCACCGAACTGTTCGTGTAAATTACCGTGATGGGAGCACAACCCGCAAAAGCAGAGGGTGTTATACTCGCAATCGGTCGCGCGAGAACATCCATACCTGTGAATGTGCTCGTGCTGATGCAACCAACCGAATTGGTCGCGGTGAGTGTAATGTTATATGCACCAGAAGTTGGATAGTTGTAGGTCACGTTCGGCATATTAAAGGTCGTTCCATTTCCCATGGTGTAGGAGAAAGTGCCGTAAGGATCCGTAGACGTTGAAGTGTTCGTGACCGAAATGGGTGTTCCAAAACAGGTCGAGTCATTGGATAATGTGAAACTAGCTGTGTTTTGTGTGATGTAAATAAATTGTGTGGTACTGTCCTCGCATCCGGTGGTATGATTAAAAACGACCTGTTCAATACCGTACGTGCCATACGCATTATATGTATGCGATGCGTCTCCTTGGTTAAAATCGTCGATGTCGGGATCGTCTAAGAAGGTCGAAGTACCATCGCCCCAATTCCATGTCATGTCTACGTCGTCGGAAACGGTTCCAACAATGGCTAAATCAGCTGCATCAACAGTAATTGGGAAAGAAGCAGGATTGCAAAATAAGTAATTCGAGAGTGTGAAACTGGAAATAGGCGCTTGCACATAAACGATGTCTTGATACACCACGGTATCCGTGCAACCATTCCAGCTCACGACAAGTTGAACACTGAAATAGCCGGTATCTATTGGATATTGATACGTCGGATTTTCACCTGCGCCTGTTCCGCCATCTCCATAGTCCCAAAAATAGTCCACCTCTCCAGGATTCGGCGTTCCGATAAATGTTGTGAGGTTTGTAAAGGTAAAATTGCTCTTTGCACAATCAATCGGAGGTGCCATGCTGAAATCTGCAATGGATTGACCCCCTACGTGAATTGTATCAACGAAGGATACGGTTCCTTGACAACCTGTTTGTGTGGTTGCTGTTAATGTCACGGTGTATTGTCCTGTATTTGCATAAGTATGTGGTGGCGGAGTTTGACCTGAATACGGCGGAGAACCATCACCAAAATTCCAAATCCAAGAAACTATTGGATCGGCTACTGGGTTGGGAGAGGTGGATAAATCCGTGAACTGCACAGTATGTGGGGCGCAGCCCTCAAAATCATCCATGGCAAAATCGACGATGGGCGCAGTGACGATAATTAGGTTTGTTGCCGTATAGGTCCCAGCACATCCATTTCCGTCAACCATACTCATAGTTACGGAGAATACACCATTCGTAGTATATGTAATTGGTCCAGGATTGAACCCTGAACCCGTGGTGCCATTTCCAAAATTCCACGCATAGTTTGATCCTCCTGGTGAGTTATTCGTGAAATTTACCACCAAGGGAGCGCAACCTACCGTCACACTCGGGGTGAATGAGGGAACAGGTGGAGGATAGACGATAATGGTTTGAGTTGCCACATCGCTGCAACCAGAATTGCTGTTTTGAGCCAAAAGAGAAATCGTATAGGTACCTGGAGTGGTATAGGTAACTGTTGGGTTTTGACTGGTGGAGGTTTGACCATTTCCAAAGGACCAATTCCACTGATTTGCGCCAACAGTGGATATGTCTTGAATTGAAACTACATTTCCTGTACACGCTGTTGGTGGTACACTGATGGCAGCAGCAAAATTGGAGACGGCTATCGTATTACTGACAGTATTTACGCAGCCTGTGGTCGTATTCGTTACGGTCAAAGAGATGGTATACGACCCGGCAGATGAGTACGTGACTGCTGGCGGATTTGTGGCCGTCGATGTTTGTCCATTTCCAAAATTCCAAGCGTATGTAATGTTGGGACCCGCCGCGGAGGTATTGCCAAATGTCACGTTGAATGGAACGGTACAGCCATTTCCTGTTGTAGTAAAACTTGCTACGGGCAAAGGATTTACTACAATATACGCAGGTTTCACTTCAGGATCAGCAATGCCATTTTGGTCTGTCACAACAAGTGTAACGGTGAACGTTCCTGCGGTTGTGTAGACGTGCGTTGGATTCGGTGAATTTGATGAGCCACCATCACCAAAATCCCAAGTGTAGCCAACAATTGGCGAGGATCCTTGTACGGATGAGTTCGTGAAACTAATCGAGGCACCAATACATACTTCTAATGGCGAAGCGGTGAAATTTGCTGTCGGTGCTTGACTATAGGCAGTCAAAGATAGGAATAGAACTAAGACGCCTAAAAGTTGTTTCATAAGTATGGAATTTTTTAGTCTATAACTTAGACGTAATCTCTAGTGTGAACGTACAACTAAATGCCGAATTCTTAATTGGCAATGAGTGTAATGAGTCAACCGTTGAGTATTCTATCGTGATCGTGAACGTTAATTCGCCATCTCACTCATAAACTTAATGCGCATCAAGCGGAGTTCTTCTTCTGAGTAGTCACCGTCAAATTCATTATAAGCAATCTCAAGATCGTCGGTTTCGGCTTCAGTGAAATAATCGTAAATTTCTTCTTGAACTTCTTCGTCCAAGATATCATCGATGTAGTAGTTAATATTCACCCGCGTTCCAGATTGCACGATCGATTCAATTTCATCAATCACTTCATCCACGCTTTTTCCTTGCGCCCGACCAATATCTTCAAGTGGCAATTTTCGATCAATGTTTTGAATCAATTGCACTTTCATTCCCGATTTATTGACAACTGATTTGACCACCATGTCTTGAAGACGTTCAATTTCATTTTCTTCAACGTAGTCTTTGATCAATTTTGCAAACGGCGCACCATAGCGCGTTGCTTTACCATTGCCAACTCCTTGAATGTTTGTTAATTCCTCAATGGTTGTTGGGTAGGTGAAACACATTTCTCGAAGGGATGGTTCTTGAAAAATCACAAATGGAGGTAGGTTTTTTTCCTTTGAAATGCGTCGGCGTAAATCGATCAGTTGATCGTATAGAATTTGGTCGATCACCGCATTTCGTCCACCACTTCCCTCATCCTCAACTACGTCATCGCCACCCATGTAATCGTGTTCACGGATCACCTCAAAGGATCTTGGTTTGGCTAAGAATTCATGACCTAAATCCGTGATTTTTAATACGCCATACGTTTCAATATCTTTCATCAGCAATCCAGCCACGACGGTTTGGCGCATGACCGCATTCCAGAAATGCTCATTTTTCTCCTTTCCTATTCCGAAAAGCGGACTTTGATCGTGCTTGTAGGCTTTGATTTCGGCAGTAACTTGCCCCGACATAAATGCACAATAGTGTTTCGCGCGTTGTGTTTCTTTCAACTCTTGCACCACTTTCAACAGGTTGAGCACATACTCTTTGCCTTCTTGTTTTTCTTTTGGGTTTTTGCAATTGTCACACAATTCATTGCAATTTGATTCATCGTACGCTTCGCCAAAATAGTGGAGAATCATCTTTCTGCGACAAACAGAAGTTTCCGCATAGGATGCAATTTCATTCAATAACTGTCGTCCAATTTCTTGCTCCGCCACAGGTTTTCCTTGAAGGAATTTCTCCAATTTTTCAACATCCTTGTAGCGATAGAAAGCGACACATTCTCCTTCACCGCCATCTCGTCCTGCTCTTCCTGTTTCTTGGTAATAACTTTCCAATGATTTCGGGATGTCGTGGTGAATCACAAAACGAACATCTGGCTTATCTATTCCCATCCCGAAAGCGATAGTTGCTACGATCACGTCTACATCTTCCATTAAAAACATATCTTGATGTTTGGCGCGCGTAGTTGCGTCCAAGCCTGCATGATAAGGAAGGGCGTTTATTCCATTCACTTTGAGTAATTCGGCAAGTTCTTCGACTTTTTTGCGACTCAGGCAATAAATGATACCACTTTTTCCTTGCTTGGTTCGGATGTAGCGAATGATTTTTTTGTCAACATCCTTTTTAGGGAAAATCTCGTAGTATAAGTTGTCGCGATTAAAGGAGGATTTGAAAACCGTCGCATCCACCATGTTTAAGTTTTTTTGAATATCAGTTTGAACTTTTGGCGTTGCTGTTGCCGTCAATGCGATAATTGGCACATGTGATATTTCTTCAAAAATCTCTCTCAAACGTCTGTATTCCGGACGGAAATCGTGCCCCCACTCAGAGATGCAATGGGCCTCGTCAATCGCGAAAAATGAAACATTTACAGAAGTTAAAAAATCGATATTTTCCTGTTTGGTAAGCGACTCAGGTGCCACGTACAATAATTTGGTCTTTCCTGCGACGATGTCCTCTTTTACGCGCATTGCTTCCGACTTCGTCAACGAAGAATTCAAGAAATGCGCAATTGAGTCATCATTTGAAACATGCCGCATAGCATCTACTTGATTTTTCATCAAGGCGATTAAGGGCGAAACAACAATCGCTGTTCCTTCTGAAATTATTGCAGGAAGCTGGTAACACATTGACTTACCACCACCTGTCGGCATGATAACAAAAGTATTATTGCCGTTAAGGACGTTTTGAATGATCTCCTCTTGACTTCCTTTGAAACCATCAAAACCAAAATATGTTTTTAGCGAATCTTTCAAATCCATTACTGCCATCTTCTTCTAATATTGAAATGCTTATCTAAAATAAGCAAATTCTATCAATTCAGCGAGTAGTATTGCTATTTTTGTGCAATTAATGGAAGATAAAAAAAATATGTCCTTTTTGGACCATCTTGAGGAGCTTCGCTGGCGTCTTGTCAAATCAGCTATTGCCATTGTTGTTTTCGCTACGGCGATCTGGTTCTATATGGAGTGGATTCTCGATAATATCTTCCTTTCCATGAGATTCACGAGTTTTCCAACTTTCAAATTATTGTGCGATGTTTTCGGTGTTTGTGTGGAATCCATTAAGATTGATATGCAAAGCACCTCACTCACAGGGCAGTTTTCATATGCGATCATGATGAGTATCATGGGCGGGATTGTTCTCGCGTTTCCATACATATTTTATCAATTGTGGTCATTCGTCAAGCCAGGACTCAAGCAAAATGAGCGAGGCGTAGCAAAAGGGATCGTTTTCTATGTAAGTATCCTTTTCTTCATTGGAATCATGTTTGGGTACTTTGTAGTTGCCCCGTTGTGTGTTCAATTCTTTGGGAATTTTCAGATCAGCAAGGCTATCAAGAACGATTTCACGATTGATTCGTACATGGGCACCGTGATTTCAACAGTCTTCTATACAGGATTACTCTTTTTGTTGCCAGTGGTTGTGTACATCTTCACTAAATTGGGCGTAGTTACGCCTGAATACTTAATCAAATACCGTAAACACGCGATCGTAGGGATTTTAATTCTTGCAGCCTTCATCACACCACCTGATTTAATTAGCCAGGTGATTGTAGGCGTGCCGATTATTTTGCTCTATGAAATTGGAATTTTGGTCTCAAAACGGGTTGATCGACGCAGGAAAAAACAGGAAATGAACCAACAGTAAGTCGATTTTCTTCGTTATCTTCACAAGCGTTTCTATGAAAAATATTCTCCTCTTGCTCATTTTGATCTCACCACTTGTGGTGCTCTCGCAAAAGACGAAGGTGCAAGGGGTAGTGATCGATGGGATTTCTGGAGAGCCCATGCCTTTTGTCGCCGTGCGTTTTATGGACACGAAAATTGGAACCCTCACTGATTCGCTGGGATACTACGAAATAGAAACCTATTATGCATCCGACTCATTGGTGTTCACCTTCTCTGGCTACATTAAAGTAGTTCGCCCCGTAAATCGCGATCAAGCGCAAGTGATCAATGTAACACTTCCCGTGCAAGAATCCGAGTTTGAAGAAGTGATCGTTACCCCAACCGATGAATACCCTTCTACCATCCTTCATAAAAAGGTGATAGCGAATAAACCAATTAATGATAAGGAAAAGCTTGAGTCATACGAATATGAAGTTTATAATAAAGTAGAAGTTGATTTAAACAACATTGGCGACAAATTTACGGAACGTGGAATTGTGAAACGGCTCGATTTGGTGCTCAACTACCTCGATTCTGCCGATGATGGAACGAGCGTTTTACCCGTTTTATTGAGTGAAAACATCTCCGATTTCTACTTCAAGACAAGCCCTAGAAAGAAAAAGGAAGTGGTGAACGCAACGCGCATTAGTGGAATTGAGAATTTGCAGTTGAACCAGTTTTTGGGTGATATGTACCTCGATGTCAATATTTATGACAACTACATATACATGTTC
>JBFYPU010000156.1:0-9329 GCA_041303175.1 Crocinitomicaceae bacterium
AATTTTATCTTTGAAGGAAAAATACAAATTTATGTTGAAATATTGGACGAGTATCATTGTTGCAGCCTTTTCTTTTCTCGGTTTTGCACAAGAAGTAAATTATGCTCTCAAAATGCAGCGCCCGCAAAATCACTATTTCCAAGTGGAAATGAAGATTCTGGATGTTGAAAAAGAGGAGGTACTCGTGAAAATGCCTGTTTGGGCGCCTGGTTCATACCTCGTTCGTGAATTTTCCAAAAACGTGGATCTCGTGACGGCTTTCGACGATAAAGGGAAAGCACTCGAAGTTGTCAAAGTGTCAAAAAATGCGTGGAAAATCATCAAGAAAAAAGATGCGAACGTTACGGTGAAGTATGAGGTATATGCCTTTGAATTGACAGTGCGTACCAGCTTCTTAGACCTTACACACGGGTTCGTGAGTGGTTCAGGAGTGTTTATGTATGTCGATGGCTTGATCAATAAATCGGGAAAACTGGAAATCTATCCATACAAAGGTTTCTCAAAAATCACAACAGCTTTAAAACCAGCGACGGAAAGTGTGGAAAAAGATGGTTCAACCACTTACGCTTACGACAATTATGATCAGTTGGTGGATTGCCCGATTGAAATCGGAAACCAAGAAGTGTTCACCTTCGATGCAGCAGGAGTGAAGCACACCGTTGGGATCTACGGAGCAGGCAACTTCGAGGTTGAAAAACTCAAGGTGGACATGGCTAAAATCATTGAAGCGGCAACCAATGTGTTTGGGCAAAATCCAAATAAGGAATATACTTTCATCATTCACAACGTGCTCAATGGACAAGGCGGCTTGGAACATACGAACTCGACCACTTTGAGTGTCAATCGTTTTACCTATTCTGGAGATGAATACATCGGGTTTTTATCGTTGGTGGCACACGAATATTTCCATTTGTGGAACGTGAAACGCATTCGCCCCGTGGAGTTGGGACCGTTCGATTACGACAATGAGAACTATACTTCCTTGCTTTGGGTGATGGAAGGCTTTACGTCTTACTACGATGAATTACTTTTACTGCGTGCTGGTTTTATCACGAAAGAAGAATATTTACGCAAACTTTTCAGTTCACTCAACTACGTAGAAGGATCGCCAGGAGCGCGCGTACAACCCGTTGCGCATGCAAGTTTCGACGCGTGGATCAAATCGTATCGACCGAACGAAAATAGCCGAAATACAACAGTGTCCTATTATTCAAAAGGTGCAGTCATTGCTGCTATGCTCGACGCGAAAATCATTGAAAAGTACAACGGAAAAAGGGGCTTAGACGAGTTTATGCAACGCGTCTACCAAGCCTATTTCGTTGAAAAAGGTCGCGGTTTTTCGGAAGATGAGTTCAAAAAGGAACTCGAAGATTTCCTGAAAGAAGATTTGGATCAGTTCTACGCGGATTACATCAACGGAACCAAAATTCCCGATTACGCGAGCATTTTTGGTGATGTTGGATTGACTATTCAATACGTTGGAGAAGCTGTGCCAAATGTTGGTTTGAGCATTTCCGAATCGGGTGGAAAAGTGATCATCACGGGAATTCGTCGCGGTTCATCTGCGGAAGATGGAGGTTTGAGCGTAAATGATGAAATCATTGGTTGCAATGGATTCCGCGTTAATAAATCAGCAATGGAAGATCTACTTTCGATGGCCGAAGTAGGCGATCAATACGAATTACTCATTGCGCGCGATCAGGAATTGTATTCGGTCACTATCGGCGTGACAGACTATGAACAGCCGAAATTTAGTTATGCTCTTTCCAAAGATACGAAAACACAAAAGCTCAACGATTTTTGGCTTCGAACCTTGAATAAATGATGAAATCTACCTTGATTCTGGTGTTCATGTTGGCATTTTTTGCCCTTGGACAAACCGTGAAAATCGTGCAATTGCCTTTACCTAAGGATGCCGATTATCGCTTTGCACAGTGCGAACCATCCATTGCCGTTCATCCGAAGAATCAAAAAATAATCATTGCTGGCACCATCCTCAACGATTATTATTATTCGAAGAATGGCGGTAAAACGTGGAAATCGCGCTCAATCACGAGCACGTATGGTGTGTTTGGCGATCCAGTTCTCATTTTTGACACCACAGGAAGAGCCTACTATTTTCACCTCTCCGATTATGATAAAGGAACGCACCTCGATCGAATTGTGTGTCAATCGGCAAAAAAAATGTGCTCCGAATTCAATGAGGGAACGTTCCCCAAACCCAATGGAACCAAAGTACAAGACAAACATTGGGTGGTGCTCAATCCAAAAACGAACGAGATCTACATGACGTGGACGCAGTTTGATGCTTACAATTCAACCAATCCATTGGATTCCTCCATCATTGTTTTCTCGAAATCGTCGGATCAAGGGAATACATGGTCGGATCCTGTTCGGATTTCAAAATTTGGTGGGGATTGCCTTGACGACGACAACACGGTGGAAGGTGCAGTGCCAGCTGTTGGGCCGAATGGCGAAGTGTATGTGACGTGGACAGGTCCTCAAGGATTGGTTATGCAGAGATCAATGGACGGTGGCGAAACATGGTTGAGGGAAGAACTTCAAATTGAAAAGCAGTGGGGTGGATGGACGCTCGAAATTCCTGGGATGAACCGTGCAAACGGATTGCCTATCTTAAAATGTGATCTCAGTGACGGACCCAATCGTGGCGCGCTTTACTTGAATTGGTGCGACCAACGAAATGGTGAAAGTAACACTGACGTTTTTCTGATGAAATCCATGGACGGCGGCGAAACGTGGTCTGCTCCCACAAAAGTGAACCAAGATAACTCCGAAAAACATCAATTCTTCACCTGGCTGGACGTCGATCAAAGTACCGGAAATCTCTATTTTGTATACTACGATCGACGTAATCATACCGACGCGCAAACGGATGTATTTATGACTGTTTCAAAAGATGGTGGAGAAACGTTCACAGACACGAAGATCTCCAACACGCCGTTCACTCCCTCAGCTGAAGTCTTCTTTGGCGACTACTTAAATATTTCAGCCGTAAACGGCGTGATTCGACCTATCTGGCCGCGAATGGACAATGGAAAGATCACACTTTGGGTGGCGTTGGTGAAGGATTGAGTAATAAAAACAAACGACCATAGTTGTCTAATCAACTTTCAGCAATCGTTCGATTTGTGAAAGATTGATACACTGAGTTCGATTAGCTAATTGTAAGGCGTTCAATAATTTCCTTGAAATCAGGAAATTCGTTGAGTAATTCCTGCGATGTAAACAACTCGAAATCACGAAAATCGAATCCTGGAGCTACCACACACGACACAAATGAGTAGCTCTCTACCTCGTTTACAGATGAACCAAAAATTGTATTGGCTTTCACCAAAAGTTGTGGGGTCTGTCCAGTGTGAAGATCCAAACCCACGCGGTGTTCCGTATGACCATTTTCATCCAATGTATGCACCGTGAGCGGACTTCCTTCGTGGAAAAACCACAATTCATCACTCTTGATGCGGTGAAAATGGGAAACATGCGCAGATGGGAGTAAAAAATAAATCGACGTCATCAGCGAGCGTCCTAGCTTAGAAAACTCCATTTCGGAACGGTATTCCTCAGAGTAGAATCCACCTTCAGGGTGAGTTTGTAGGTGAAATCGTTCGATTAATTCGGCAACGCGATCTTTCATGACACAAAGAAAGGAAAAAAAATGAATCCGCTTTTATCTGACCATTTTATAGGTATAGCTTCCATTGTTTTTATCTTCCGTTGCCCTCAATTTCTTACTTGAAACAGTGAGGTCGTCCCAATAAAGATCAGTGAAAATGCTCAATTCTGGAATGTCGAGCGTGCCTGCTAGGTAGTAGACTTTAGAGTTCGTCTCGCTGTCCTCATTATACTCTTCATAAAAATCGATGTACCAATATCCAGTAGCAATTGTGTCCAAGTCTTTGTCATATGCCTCCAATATACCACCTTCTTTAAATGTGACGGTGGAACCATTAAATCCCTTTGTATAATCTACTGAAAAGACATCACCATTGGGTCTAAATTTTATATCACTAAATTCCCAAGTGCCAAGTATTCGTTCGTCAATATTGGAACCAAATGAGCTACCAGAGCAAGCAGAGAGCGTTGCAACGAGGGTAAAGAGCACAAGAAAAATGGAAATGGACGCTTTCATACGGACTAATTTAATCCTTTTTATATCAAAAATTATTCCAAAGCGGTTGAGACATTTCACTCAATGGGTCCCTGAATAAATTGCGGTCCTTTGTTTCGAATGAGCGGAAAAAAGTACTTGAAATCCAAGGTGAGAAACGATCCATCGACGGGGCCAGATATCAAGGTGCTGTTTGCGTCATAATTGTAAAACGCGGCAAAGGTAAAGAGGGGAGCAAAAGGTACTCTGGCCGAACCGCCGAGGTAGAAGAAGCCATTTTTTTCAGTTCTAAATTCGAAACCAACATTGGCGTTCAAGTCAAGTCCCAGACTGTTATCTCGAATTCCGTAAAGATCGTAGTAATGTTTGCCACCCGGTCGATTTCGCACACTCACATCTGTTGGTTTGTAGGTGATTGCCAATCCAAGTGAAGCATTCATAAAAAAACGATCGCTCAACTGGATGTAAATGAGTGCGTTAACTGGAATATCGTATTCGATGAAACCCATTGTATTTGTTGCCGAAGAATTGGAATCGGGCACGGCCATTGTCAAATCAAAATAGCGCTGCGTAAAATTGATTCCTGTTTCCAATGCGATCAACTTGGTGAGATTCGCGCGAACTGTCCCTCCAAATGAGAAGCCCAAACGCTGCGTAATGCTTGCCTCAAAGCCGCTGCCGCTCAGTTCGGTAGTTGGATTTCCAATAAATTGCGTCGGGAAAACTGACCGCACTTGAATCCCAAAATACGTGGGAAGTTTGTCCGTTTTTTCTTGGGCGCGAGCCGTCAGCACGAAGCAAAAAAGAACTATGTAGCAACCGAGTTTCATTCGATACGAAGAACGGAATTATTTTCTATTTATTTTTCAATTTGTGAGGTCATTGACTGTTGCAGCCTGATCATCGTGCAATCGGAGCGTTTCCCGCGATTTACAGTACCCCATGAAGGCAAGAAACAAGACGATCGCTGAAAAAATGATCATGAAGTACCGAAATCCAGCATAGGGGATAAACGGCTTGCGGTGTTTGGCCTCCACATCAAAATTGATCTGTTCCGTTTGCTTATAATCGTTCTTATGAATCGCAAATAAATAAACGGTTACTGCACGTTTCTCGGTTGTGTCTTTTTCAAAATCAATGCTTTTATCGACCAATGCTGCTTCAAAGGTAGCTGCGCGGTTAGCATCCATAAAGCGGTATACGACATAGTTGGGATCGCTCGGGTGGCGCGTGTAGTTCACGAAACCTAAGTCGATGGGATGATCTATTGGATTATCCATAAAACGGATTCAGTTTTTTAGCAAAGGTACAAAATGATTGAACTTCCTGTTAATCCTAGAGATGCCATTCTGTCGTGTAATCGAGTGGGCGACGATGTGCTTTCGGCCATTCTATTGCTGGATAGCCGATATAAAACAGTCCGAGGCACTTGTCTTTTTCGTTTAAACCCAAAAACGTGTTCATCTGAGACGAGTAAATCAGCTTTGGAGTCGACCAAAATCCACCCAATCCATATGCTGTGCAGGTCAAGTGCATGTTTTGAATCGCGCAAGCAACTGCCTCAATTTCTTCAAGTTCCAGAATTTTTTCTTCGAGTTGACGCTCCATACAGACCGCTATCACCACCGAGCTAATCGTTGGACGGCGCATGAGTTTAGCCAATTTCATGTCGTTTTGCGCCTCCGCTGGAGTCAACTCCAAATACGTTTTCCCTAAAAATTGACTCAGGTTTTGCTTCACCTCGTCTCCAAAAAACACCTTGAATCGCCATGGTTGCGTATTTCCATGCGTTGGTGCCCACTGCGCATTGTTGAGAATCACCTCAATTTGTTCACGGTGCACTTTTCGATCACTGAATTGTTCGGGATAAATCGTGCGACGTTCGCGAATGAGTTCATTGATTTCTGAAAGATTGAAGCGCATAGTCCTAAAAATTGGAACTCAAATTTACGAAAATCTCTAAGAGTATGTATCTTACAGCCTTCAATTGATCGTATGCGCATTACTGTAAACGCCCCATTTTCTATCATCTTTTCGATTGTTGCAATCGTATGCTATTTCCTGTTTCAAGCAGATGGCACCATTCCGCGAATGATGATGCTGCACGGAGATTTTCAGTTTTCCAATTGGGAGTGGTATGTCAGTTTGGTCGGCTACACCATGGGTCATGCCAATATTGAGCACCTTATCGGAAATATTTCCATTATTTTATTGATTGGACCTTTTGTAGAAAAGCGCTGGGGAACACGTCGCCTTTTGATCATGGTGAGTCTTACTGGACTTGTGACCGCACTGGTTCATATCTTTTTTTGGGACCATGTTTTGATTGGTGCGAGTGGAATCGTATTTATGCTAATTGTGCTGAGCTCGCTTGTTGATCTGCGTGCTAAGGAAATTCCATTGACCTTCATTTTAATCGTCCTACTCTTTTTGGGGCAAGAAGTCATGCGGAGTTTTGGCGAAGATCAAGTCTCGCAATTCGCCCACATTTCTGGCGGCGTATTGGGTGCAATTTTTGGATTTATGTATCGCTCGTCGTGAGATTATTGGCCTCCAGTGCCGTTCAAATCATCATAAGGCGTAGGCTTTTCCCTTCGTTCTTCTTCAATGGCTGTTTTGATTGAAAAAAATGTTTGATCAATCGTTTGGTACTGTCCATTTGGGGTTGGTCCGAATGCTGGACTGGCTACAATGTTACCCGTTGCGTCAATCAAAATGTAATTTGGAAAGGCCTCAATTTGATAATTTTTCCAGATAGAATTGGCTGCATCAAGCCCATAGACGGACCACGGAACCTGCATTAGTTGTTCCAAACCTAATTTTTGAATGGAATCGTTTAGGCGATAGACCGAAACAAATGTAACGTATTCGCCATACTTACTGTGCAATCCATTGAGCAACTCCAGTTCTTTTCTACTTTCTTGATTGTTGGGATCAATAAAATGGAAATACAAGTACTTATTGCGAAAACTATACAATGTTTGTGTTTCTTGTTGTGGCGATGTGAGCACAAAATCGGGTGCTTTCGATCCGGGAACAAGATCGGTTAAACGCTTTTTAATGTTCTTCGCGATGATACTGTTTGCCTTGAAAAGACTATGATTTTCAACGCTATCTAAGATTGCAAGAATATTTGTTTGCGGAAAATTGCTTGAATTGTATTCCTCCGCAAGTGCTTTGATCATCACCATTTCACGAATCCGCAGATTAATCAAGGTGTATTCGCTACCGAGTGCTTTCATTGTTTCCGATGGACTGCTGCGCAAAACGCCCATATATACGGCTTGATTGGCTTTTTGAGATAAGCGAGGGATCATTTCTTGGTAGAAATTCCCGATATAACTCATGTAGGCATCATTCTCGTAATAAACAGGCGTATGTTTGATGTAAAAATCGTGTTTTTCATACCGATTGCGCGCCGCTCCGTGTTCAATGTTGTCCAAATTCGCAATCGAAAAACGGATGTACGTTTTGAAAAACTCACTGGTATCTGCCTTGTAGGCCTTTTCAACGTTAGTTTTGAATCCGTCCAAACGCTCACTAAAAAGTACTTGATCGTAGGAGCGTAAATGAAAGTTCAAACCAACAAAACGGTCGATCCATCGCTGAAATCCTAATATTTTGTAGTTGATGTCGTTGCTGTCCAAGTCGATAAAACCAATTTCAAGCATGTTTCCTGTTGGACGGTAGGGATCAAATTCATCTTTCTCAGGAACAATAATGTTGTACTTCGCGTTCGGTTGAACATATAAATATCCCTTGTTGTTCAGACCTTTAACAGCTATTTTGCGGGTTGTAGAAGAATTTATACGAATTGAAAAGGTGCTATCAGCCTCCACCTTCCCTGAGTTGAGTAGGCGTTCAGAATTGCTGAAATAATCTTCAATTTCATAAATTTCAATGTCCTTGCCAACATATGCTGGGGCAATACCAGAAATCGTGACAGTTTGTGCGAACGACGACCCTGAAAGAAATACGAGAAGAAATAGGATTTTGTGCATAACTGGAGATTTGAGACTAATTCAACTTTCGCTGACAAATACATTTATTGTACCAACTTTAAACGAGAAGATGCTGCTTCGTTACAAATGCATCGATAGGTCCATTGTTTTTGTAGATCTCTCGAATGATCGATGAGTTGATGGCACCAAACTTTTGATCGGTGAGAAAAAATACGGTATCAATTCCTGAAATATCGAAATTCATGTGCGCAATGGATTTTTCGTATTCGAAATCTTTGGAATCGCGTAAACCTCTCACAATAAAATTGGCACCAATTTCCTTGCAAAAATCGACGGTTAGCTTTTGAAATGACTGAACCTCGACTTTTTCTTGATCCTCAAACAATGCGTTGATGTGCGCGATTCGTTTGTTAAGATCAAACAAGTAGGATTTTGTGGAGTTGACACCAACAGCAATCACTATTTTATCGAAAAGAGGCAAGCTTTTGCGAACTACGGCTTCGTGCCCTTTTGTGAACGGGTCAAACGATCCAGGGAAAACACCAATTTTATTCATCTTCGTCATTTTGGTGAAAAAAACTAAACTTTACGTTTCCATACGTACGGCAAATATCGAATTGGGTTATAGCGCTAAGATCAGTTTGTTTCCCATGTTCGATCACTAGTAAGCCATCATCAACCAATAGATTTCGTTCAAACACCAATTTTGCTATGCGCTCGTGGTGCGCGTATTCGTAAGGTGGATCTGCAAAAATCAAATCAAACTGAAGTGTTGTTTTTTCAAGAAAATTTAGAATTTCTTGCCTAAAAACAAGTAGATCGTCCTCGCATTCAAATTGCTTCGCCATCGCTTGAATGTGCTTCACACAGTTGAAATTTTGATCCACCGCTACCACATTTCCGGCTTCGCGTGAAAGAAATTCGATGGAAATACTTCCAGTTCCTGCGCACAAATCTAAGATTCGGAGATCGTCCAGCACCATTTTGTGTTCCAATACATTGAAAAGGCCTTCTTTGGCAAAATCAGTTGTGGGTCGTGAAGGAAATTTTTTTGGAATTCCGTATTTCCGTGTTTTATACTTTCCTCGAATTATACGCACAGTTGTTGGGCTTTTGGGATGAAATCGTCCACTAAGTTAACCTTAAATCCAGAAAGGGCTTGAATTTTTTCGATTCCGATTTGAACGTCGCGTAGTAAATCAGCGGATTGTCCCATTCCTGAGACCAGTTCAATTGTA
>JBFYPU010000157.1:0-7574 GCA_041303175.1 Crocinitomicaceae bacterium
GAATTCATGGCACTTGTGCGCGAAAAATCTGCTTTGGTAGAATTGGACGCGAAATTGGCTTCACGCAGCGTCAACGAAGGATTTTCGGGCGGTGAAAAGAAACGCAACGAGATTTTCCAAATGGCAATGCTTGAACCGAAATTATCCATTTTGGACGAAACCGATTCTGGTCTCGATATCGATGCCTTGCGCATCGTGGCAAATGGTGTAAACACCTTGAAAAGCGATAAAAACGCAACGATTGTGATCACGCACTACCAACGTCTACTCGATTACATCGTTCCCGATTTTGTACACGTATTGTACGACGGACAAATCGTGAAAACGGGACCAAAAGAATTGGCATTGGAACTCGAAGAACGAGGATACGATTGGATCAAAGAAGAACTCGCACACTAAGTCCACAGCATGCACACCGAACTTGAAATGAAAATGCCTATGTTAGAAGGATTGACACCTACCTCCATTTTGTTGGACGAACAAGAATTGGCGGCTGCGAACCATACTTTGGCAACCACGGAACTTCCGACCACTCGAACTGAAGCGTGGAAATATACCCGCGTTGCCAAATTGGGCAAAGCAAATTACACTTCAGAACCTGCCCATATTGAGTCTGTTGATTCATTTTTGATCGCGAAAAATGCACCAACCATGGTGTTCATCAACGGTCATTTCTCCGAGGAATTATCCTCCGATGAGATGCCTGAAGGTATTTCCATTTCGCCACTTTCCGCGTGCTTGGAGGGAGAAATTCCATCGAGCAACATTCTACTTGAAGGTGAAATTTTCAATGCGCTCAATACGGCTTTTCTCACAGACGGCATTCTGATCGACATCGACGCAAAGGTGAACCTCACTGAACCGATCCAAATCCTACATATCTTGAAAGGCGAAGCAAGTCTATCGAATTTCAAAACAATCATCAACGCAGGCGATTTTTCAAAAGCTACGATCATACAAGGATTTTTCGCAAGCGAGGCAGATAAAGCATTTGCCAATGTGACTTCTGAAATTTACGTGGGAAAAAATGCGCATTTGACGGTCGACAAAATTCAGTACGAAGCGGAAAATACGTCTCACATTTGCACAGAACAGGTTGCCCAAGAAAAAGATTCAACCTTTACGATCAATACGATTTCCTTGAACGGAGGATTGGTGCGAAATAACTTGAACATTGACGTAAACGGTGAAAATTGCACCACGAACTTAAATGGAACGTATCTCTTAAAAGGAAAACAGCACGTTGATAATCATACCGTTGTAGATCATAAAGTTCCAAATTGCAACTCAAACGAATTGTACAAAGGCGTGATGGATGATCAATCAACAGCTGTGTTCAATGGCAAAGTATTCGTTCGCCCCGATGCCCAAAAAATCAACGCCTTTCAGTCGAATGGAAATGTACTGATGAGCAATGACGCGAGCGTCAACTCCAAGCCAGAATTAGAGATTTATGCAGACGATGTGAAGTGTTCGCATGGCTCAACAACGGGACAATTGGATGAAGAAGCTGTATTTTACCTGCGCGCAAGAGGTTTATCGGAAAAATCAGCACGGAAATTAATGGTTTCTGCATTCATTGGTGATGTACTGGATCACGTGGAGAATGAAGAAGTATTGGACTTCGCTCACGGTTTGTTGAAAGCACGATTCGGTTGGGACTTCAACTAAAATTAGTCCATCAAGTTCATGTTGATTTCTTTGAGTAGAATCGCAATTTCGCTTAAAATTTCTGCTTTTTGAACATCAGAACGATCACCATTTTCGAGGTAATCCTTTAAATGAAGCTGCGCTTCTAAAATGTCTTCCTCCATGAATGGACCTTCCAAATTTTCGATGATGGTCAAGCAATCGAGGGCTTCCAAAAAGGAGCCTTTTGATGCAATCAATACGAAATCATCAATGTAGGCACTGAAATCTACTTTCATGTTCCAAATGCTGGTTAGCACCATGGGGCGAATCGAAATCATTGCTTCATCTTCCAAAACTTCCATGAATTCAACCACCACTGAAGTATCTTTCAAACTGCACAACAACTCCAACACTTCAGCTTCCAATTTCTCAGGTAAACCTTCATTCAGCAAAGCAAAAAGTGGTTTAATCACTGTTGCGTCGCCATATTCCTCCAATGATCTTATGGCCTTCGCAGCTTTTTTAAGGTCGTCAGATCGAAGTTCGTCTAAAATCACTTTCAATTTTTGGTCTTTCTTGGTCGCCATCTAGGAGTTTTTGGGCAAAGATAGAAAGATTACGCGCCTTACAAAAGATCGTAAAGAAGAGAATTCGTGCAATTCTTTGAATATCTTTGTGGCATGAGTGGGTTTAAGATTTTCTGCACATATCTGTTGCTTGGCTGGGGTGTATTTTTCACCTCTTGTTCAGTGGAAATGGCTAAACCAGAGAAAAAGCAAACCTTGGTGATTGCCTCCGATTTTCTTCATGATGAAGACACCTTGATTTTTAAGCAATTTGTTCAAAAGCACAAAATTCGCATCGTCATTCGACACCTTTCGCCCGAGGATTTGATTGTGAAACTCAAAGATGCGCGTTTCAATTCGGGAATCGACATCGTGCTTGCACAAAACGCGTATACCGCTTTGCGACTGAACAATCTTGGGATGCTACACGATTTTGAAAAAACATCGGACGCCAGTCCCAATTCCAATCCTTACATTTCCTACAAACACAATTTTATCGGCATAGGCCTTGATCCATTCGTGTTCAACTATCCCGTGGATTCCATTCGAACAGCAACGCGCTACCACGATCTACGGACTCAACCAAGCTATCACCTTCTGTCGATCTGGGATCTACTGAGCTTTTTCTCACCCATTCGAAAACAAACAAACCAAAACATGACCTACAGTTGGATCAAAGATTGGAAAGCACATTCTTCACCGCGACCAGAAAAAGGTCCTTGGAGTGATTCGGTGCGGGTCAATCTCTGCAAATACAGTCAACTAATTGCGGTCGAAGATAGTACTTGGAAATCGTATTCAACAGAAATCGCCTTTCCTGAAAGTCGTGGGATGGGAACGCACTACGAATTGGTCGTTTTAGCCATCGTCGATCAAGCTGAACATTTTGATGCGGCCAATAAGTTCATTGAATTTTGCGAAAATCCTGGGCACAACGAAATGCTGAACAAAAAAATCAACCGCTTTCCGATTTACGATTTTCTTAAAATCCGTCAATCAGGACCTAGATTTTACCCAGGTTCCATTGATCGACTTGTCCAATTCGACGAAATGATTCTTCGCATGCTAAGGAAATTGCCAGATTAAGGTAAAGTAATCTTTTCATTATCATTTTATTTGAAAATGATAAAAAATTGTGATCTTAGCAGTCTACACTAGCAAAACTGAAAGGATGATACCACCTAATGACGAACTAGCCATTTTCACAGCAAAAATCGCAAGTAATGCACGTGTGAATCTGTACGACAAAGATTATCTGAGTCGAATCAAACGTCTGTTTCCATTTATGTTTTTGGGTATTCAGGTTTCGCTCGCCATTTGCTTCTACGTTGATTTAATATCACAAATGCAATTGATTTGGACAAGTTTCTTCGTGCTTCTTGGAGTCTTAACCACCTACTTGATTTGCAAACGATCATGTATTGCATCGCTCAAAGGGGAAACGCTCATTTTTAAAGGAATTGATTCCAAATCCACGATTACTACATTGGGGAGTGTACGAACCGCACACACGTTCCACCTACTTGGAATTCGCATCACACGACTAAAATATAGCCTTGATGGAAAACCCCGCAATCTTCTAGTATTCGGAAATCCATCAGGAATGACAGCGTCGATAGATGAACTCATTAGTCACGCCAAACAGAGCAAAAAAAAATAAAAGGCAAATCATAAGCCGGGTTCTGTAATCGCTTGCGCGACGCTTATCATTTATCTAGCCCTAACCTCACGATTAGGATCGAACGACCTACCCTCCCAGATCGAGCGAGTAACTCTTTCCATCAAACTTTCGCTTGACTTTCCTGGGTTTATTTGGTCTTTCAGCCCGTAAGGTTTACCATGCGACTCTTGTCACCAACAGCCCGGTGAGCTCTTACCTCACCTTTTCACCTTTTCCCTGCCAAAGCGAACTTCGACAAGGTAGTTTAACTTTCTGCGGCACTTTCTGTACCCGTCAGTTGACGAGCCCTTCCCGTTAGGAAGTACGGTACTCTATGCTGCCCGGACTTTCCTCCCCCCATCAAAATTGATAGGCAGCGATAAGCCGATTTGCCTTTGATGCAAAGTTAAGTGTTTGGATGGGAAAATAACGCGAATCGCGAAAATCAGTGCTTTATTGTTTTACGAAAGTGGTGCTTCCAAAGACACCGTTTGAATTTCGAACAATGACAGCGTACGCACCAAACTCAAGCATGGAGACATCGATCACCGAAGAATTGGATGCGATTTCACCTGAAAGAACCACTTTGCCATCGGTTGACACCACAAGGTAAGTTGCGCCAATTTCAGCACCTTCCAACACCAATTGCTCTTGAGTTGGATTCGGGTAAACCGAGAAGGCTAACGTTGATTCGTTGATGCCAGCAATCAATGGATCGTAAAGATCTCTGTATTCAATTGCTGTCACGTTTTCATTTCCGCCGCCCATCGATGTTGTGATGCGCAGAACGGGCTCCAATTCACCATTTGCCCACCACTCATAGATATTGCTTTGTGGAATTGGCAAAGACAACCAAAATCCAAGTTGTCCAACGTAGATCGAATCCTGCTCTGTAATCTCGTGCTTTATGCGCAATGCATCAAATGCTCCAAATGGTGTTGTGATTGACCCCCAACCATCAACAGCACTGCTTCGCTGGCGGTACTGAATCCAAATGCCATCGTAAATTGGATTGAGATCAATGTTTGTATATCCACGTGACGTATAGGAATTGCCATAATTTAACGGGAATTTATAGCGCGTTTCAATCGTATCCGATCGAAATGGAAGTTCATTGCCTTCAACAACCATGGAAATGCCTATGGAAGTAATGGAATCGTTGGTGTTTCTGGAAACTGCGTTAATTTCAGAGATATTGATGGGAAGCATCCCTCCAAGCTGATCAATCGGAAGCGCAGTCGCTGCCACAAAGTTGGTCGCTTGGTAACGCGTTGGCGCAAATGGCCCAAAAAGAAGCTGCATAAAAGTGGATGTTCCCGATAATGTACTATAGCTCTTTAACACTTGACTTTCTGCAACCAATCCAGAAAAATCCCACGTTGAATTGGCTCCTGTACTTAAAAAGTCGATGTTTGGATCAGTGGCATTACTCATCCGAACGGTGTCACCACCATCGGCAAAATCAGCATTATTCAAGGTAATTTGAGCAGAGGATGCGCAACTGATCAAGAGCGCAATTAGTAGAAGTCGCATAGTTTAATTTTTCTCAAAGATAGGGTTTTAATTCTTTGGTATAGCTATCCCGAAGCTCGTTTGAAAATCAAGAAGCTTGGTGCCATTTACACCTTGTACATCTTTCACATTCGCAACAATGTGCGCCCTTACTTTATAGACTGTATTTCCTGTGGCATCCTTGCCGTAGTAACTGATTTCATCAAAGACAACAGCATTCAAATCGTTGCTCACAAGATCTGAGGAATAGGTAACACCATCTTCTTCTAGCTTCACCCGAATATTAAAATCACGGTTGAGGACTGCCAACGTTCCCGTTTCAAACATGGTTAAATCGTCAATAAACTTGCCACTCAAACTTCCATCAACGATCATGTTTTTGGTTCTTCTAACACCATTCACGAAGAAGACATCGGCACGTAAAACATGGTTATAGGGAGTTATATCAGCCAATGAGATTTCCGAATCAGTTGATACCAATGCATTGTCAAGTCGCCACTCAATTTTTTCAATTTCCACTTGTGGATCAACAACCCAAGCGGAGAGCGTTCCATTTTGACTCAAGAAATGTTTGATTTGGCAATTTGCGTGACGTTCGTAGCCCAAAATGAGTTCACTGCACAATTCATTTGACGTTCCATCATTAAAAAGAATTTGGGCACATACTCCGTATACGCCAGGATCTGTGATTTCAACATCATTGGTTCCAGCAGATACGCCATCTATTATCCAATTGACTGTGTTGATCAAAGACGCGTTGGGGAAAAGGTCTTTCGAAAAAACAGCCAATGGTGTTGTGGATTTTCGCGCAAAAATAAACTCAGACGGAAAATTATTCAAGGCATTGTGCATCGGCATATCAATCATACCATCAAAAATTTCGATTTCAATTGCCGTGTTTCCATCGCTCAATTTTCCTGAATAAACAGGTACGCCTTGTTCTTCCTTAAGTTGGGTAAACATAAACGCGTTGTTGTCACCAGCAACCAAAGTCAATGGCGTACCATCCACTGTTCCGTCCACACGAAAAACGGGGTCAGTCGATTGTGGTACATCCACCGTCTGCTTGTTGCATGAAGTCATGATCAATGCTCCCACTATAAACGCTATTAACGCTCTCTCTCTTCTCATTCGTAATTTCATTAACGTAGTGTTCTTCTCAAGTAAATTTGTCCGTCGATTGGGTATGGGTTGTTGAATCCATTGATGTATTCTTCGTTGACAGCTTCCAAAAGTTGCACGCCAACATTGACGCCGATTGTCCATTTCTGTTGAATATGGAACGAATAGCCAATCATTGGTTTGATGCCAAATCGTTGCAATCCTCCAGCCAAACCATAAATGCGCTCTGAGCGTGTCAAGTTTTCGTCTTCAAAGGTTTGGTGGTCAATTTTAGCTCCAACCACAACGGAAGGTCGCACGCCAAGCGTTAACCTGTGTTTGCCAAAATTGTATCCCATGGAGATCGGCATTTCAAGTGCATACACATTTTTGTAGTCGTAGCTGTCCATACCAGATGTCGATCCAAAGCTATAAATCTTCCATGAACGTGTTAATTCAAGATCTTGGTGATTAGAGACGTTTAGGTTGAGTCCAGTATTCAAACTGAATTGTCCGAAGTGCGTTTCCAGTCCAAAACCACCTCCGTAGGAATTTGAGAAATTCGCTGATGGTGTGATGAGTGATTGCGACACCCCTGCCGTTGCTTCAAGGTAGAAAGCTGTTTTCGGCTTGATTTGTCCCAGCGGTGGCATATTGATTGTTCCAATTTCTTGTCCAATCACGTTTTCGATACCATTCACTTTGTTTGGCACTAATTGCGCCACATCTTCAACTCGCGAAGCGTTTTCAGTCGCATCATTTATGGCGACTTCATCAGTTGAACCATCATTCAGTAATTGAATCGAATTTGGTATTTCACTTGATCCGGCAGCAATCCGTTCACGCACGAGCGATGCAGACGTCGAAGCATTTCCATCACTAGATGATGTACTTGGATTTCCACCTTGATTTGCATTTCTCTCGCGCGTTGAAGTTGAACTAAAAGGCGTCTGTTTAGTTGATTTCGCCTTAGCAGGGACTTGACTCCATTCTGCTCTTGCCTCAGTGGATGCGGTTGGCACTTCTATTCGTGATTTCGTTTGATCATCAGGCGCTTGCTTCGTTTTTGTGATCGTTGAATTTTCCGTCCTAACCGCAGCTAC
>JBFYPU010000158.1:0-22726 GCA_041303175.1 Crocinitomicaceae bacterium
TCACCATTTTGATCGGTTATATTTCCATTCGAATCCACGAGGTGATCAAAAAGCCCAGTCATGCGCACTTCGCCGCCAAAAAGGTAGGAAGCATCCAAGCCAAACACCCAGTTTCGCCCCGTTTTGTATCCCGCAAATACTCCGATGTGATTTAGGTAACCGTATCGATCTGCCAAGTCACCTTCTGTAAAACCACCACCGTACGTAATCACGAGCCATGTACTTGGAATCATTGAATCCGTAACATTTCGTTGCGCATGAGTTGAACTAGAAACGAGGGTGAAGCAAGAAAATAGGAGTGTATAAATCAATGTTTTCATAATGCAGTAATTCGTCGAACTAGACAACGAAGTTAACCATCAATTATTGGATATTCGCGTGATTTGTGTTTTTTTATGAGTGAATATAGGGATCAAAAAAAATCCCTTGGATAACTGACCATATGTATTTCTTGTCCCGAAGAACGACGTTGTTTCACTGTTTCCTGAATATTGGTTGACCGTACGAGGTACTTATGATCCTTTCGAATAATCTCCGTTGGAGAATTGCTTCAATTAGGTACATATTCGTGCAATAAATGCAAGCGCACGAGCCGATTGTAAGATGCTTTTCAAGCATTAAATCTTTATTGGATGAAGATAAAATCACATTGGTTTCGTGTTTTTCATTCAAAATCGATTCATTTTCAGCTAGTTAGCCTGTTATTTCTATCGGTGGTGCGATTTAAGAAAAAAACAAAAAAACGTCTCAATTTACGCGATTTACAGCTCTTGGAAATTCGGCGTTCGTCGAAATAGTATTATCTTTAGCGTCGTTTTTAACGCTTTAACTTTGGCATGAGAAAAATACAAATGGTGGACTTGATCACCCAGTATCAGAAAATTAAACCTCAGGTAGACAGTGCAGTCCTTGCTATCATGGAAAACGCACAATTTATAAATGGCCCAGAGGTCGTAGGATTTCAAAAAGAACTTGAAGACTACCTAGGAGTGAAACACGTTATCCCGTGTGCAAATGGTACTGATGCACTTCAAATTGCCCTAATGGCAATCGGTGCGAAGCCGGGCGATGAGGTAATCACGCCTTCTTTTACGTATATTGCAACAACGGAAGTTATGGCGCTTCTCGGTCTAAAACCCGTTTTTGTAGAAGTCGAAAAGGACACGTTCAATATCGATCCAAAGGAAATTGAAGCCGCAATTACGGACAAAACCATTGCAATTGTGCCGGTGCATCTCTATGGTCAGGCAGCAAATATGGACGCGATTTTGGAAATTGCGAACCGACGAAACTTAAAAGTTATCGAAGACAACGCACAAGCAATCGGAAGCGATTATCGCATGGCAGATGGTTCTACGAAAAAAACGGGTGCTATTGGTCACATTGGCTGCACGTCCTTTTTCCCATCTAAAAATCTTGGATGCTATGGTGATGGAGGTGCAATTTGTACAAACGACGACGAGTTGGCAGCGCAAATGAGAATGATCGCCAATCACGGGCAGAGCAAACGCTACTACCACGATGTTGTCGGTTGCAACTCACGTTTGGACAGCATTCAAGCTGCGATCTTGAGAATTAAATTGAGAGAATTAGATAACTATATTTCCGCTCGACGTTCAGTGGCCGCTCATTACAATGCGTTTTTTGCATCATTCCCTCAAATCAAAACACCTGTCATGGATGTATATTCAAGACACGTTTTTCATCAATATACGTTGACGCTAGAAGGGGTTGACCGCGATGCCCTCAATGTGTTTCTAGCAGAACGGGAAATTCCTTCGATGATTTATTATCCTGTGCCAGCGCATAGACAAAAAATGTTTGATTCATTCGGTAGTTCAAATACCGTGCTTCCAATCACGGATTGGCTCACTGAGCGTGTGATTTCGTTGCCAATCCACACAGAAATGGAGGGAGATCAACTAGCTTACATTTGTCAAGGGGTTGCAGATTTTATTGGTAAATAGTAGAATGAAAAATATAGCAGTGGTTGGAACAGGGTACGTGGGACTTGTCACAGGAACTTGTTTCGCGGATACAGGAAATCAAGTAGTTTGTGTAGATATCGATGAGGCTAAAGTCAACCGCATGAGGAATGGTTTGGTGCCTATTTATGAACCACACCTCGACAACGTATTTCAACGGAACATTAAAGCAGGCCGAATTTCGTTCACGACAAACTTAAAGGAAGCCATTGACGGCGCAGAGATTATTTTCCTCGCATTGCCAACTCCTCCTGGAGAGGATGGATCAGCCGATTTGAGCTATATCTTGGACGTAGCTGGGCAACTGGGTGAGATGATTACTGAGTTTAAGGTAATCGTTGATAAATCAACTGTTCCTGTGGGCACAGCCCGAAAGGTAGAAGCGAAAATTAAGGAAAAAGCACGCGTAGAGTTTGCGGTGGTCTCTAACCCGGAATTTTTGCGCGAAGGCTATGCGGTGGATGATTTTATGAATCCAGATCGGGTGGTGATTGGAACAAGTGATCCTCGAGCCGTGAAAGCTATGGAGGAGTTGTACTTGCCTTTCGTCAGCAACGATAAGCCACTTCTCGTAATGGATAAAGAATCAGCAGAACTCACAAAGTATGCTGCGAATTCGTTTCTAGCAACCAAAATTACCTTCATGAATGAAATCGCAAACTTCTGTGAACTTGTTGGTGCGGATGTCGATAAAGTTCGATTGGGTGTGGGAACTGATCTTCGTATTGGTTCGCGTTTCTTGTATCCTGGAATTGGTTTTGGGGGAAGTTGTTTCCCGAAAGATGTACAAGCATTGGTTAAAAGTGGCAGCGAATACGGATACCAATTCAAAATCATCAACAGCGTTCTTGAGGTAAACCATCATCAGAAAATGAAACTTGTTGACAAAGTCGTGGATTATTTTGACGATGTCCGAGGTAAAAAATTAGCTCTTTGGGGATTGGCATTCAAACCAGATACAGACGATATTCGCGAAGCTTCGGCACTGCATATGATTGAAGCACTCACAAAGATGGGAGCGAAAATTGTGGCTTTTGATCCAGAAGCTGCGGAGAATGTGAAAGCCTTAATTGGTGATAAAATTCAGTACGCAACAAATCAGTACGATGCCTTGAATGGATGTGATGCGCTGTTAATTGCCACAGAATGGGGGTTGTTCCGAAATCCAGATTTTGACAAAATGAAGGAGAATTTAAAGCAACCCGTAATTTTTGACGGTCGCAATATATATGAACTCAGCCGCATGGAAGAAATAGGTTTCTATTACAATTCAATCGGCCGACAAACAGTGATCCCAAGAAAACACTAAATGGAAAGTCGCAAACGTATATTAATTACTGGAGCAGCTGGCTTTTTAGGCTCGCATTTGTGTGATTTTTTTATCGCGAAAAATTACCATGTAATCGCGATGGACAACCTCATAACGGGGTCGCTTAAAAACATTGAACACCTTTTTCCGTTGGAAAATTTTGAGTTTCACCACCACGATGTTTCCAACTTTATTCACGTTTCAGGAAAACTGGATTACATCCTCCATTTTGCTTCGCCCGCAAGTCCAATTGATTACCTTAAGATTCCTATTCAAACCCTGAAAGTGGGTTCACTCGGAATTCACAATTGCTTGGGCTTGGCAAAAGTAAAAGGCGCTAGAATTCTGATCGCCTCAACGTCAGAAGTCTATGGTGATCCAGAGGTACATCCGCAAACCGAAGAATATTGGGGGCATGTGAATCCTGTTGGGCCGCGCGGTGTTTATGACGAAGCAAAGCGGTTTCAAGAAGCAATGACGATGGCATACCACACCTATCATGGATTAGAAACGCGGATTGCTCGGATCTTCAACACCTATGGACCTCGAATGCGTTTGAATGATGGACGCGTTTTGCCTGCATTTATTGGCCAAGCTCTCCGCGGTGAAGACCTGACAATTTTTGGCGATGGTTCACAAACACGTTCCTTTTGTTACGTGAGTGATTTGATCGAAGGCATTTATCGCTTATTGATGAGTGATTACCACATGCCGGTAAACATCGGAAATCCATCGGAAATTACCATTCGTGAATTTGCTGAGGAAATCATTGAGCTAACAGAAACTGATCAGAAAGTCGTCTACACGGATTTACCAACCGACGATCCCAAGCAACGTCAGCCAGATATCACTAAAGCGATTCAATTGCTTGATTGGCGACCAAAAGTAGACCGCGCAGAAGGACTTAGATTGACGTATGCTTACTTCAAGACACTTTCTCAGGATGATCTTTGGAAAACCGAACACAATAACTTTGAAAAGTATATCAAGTCATAATGAATTATTTCGCACACGAAACAGCAGTTGTTGACGAGGGTTGTACCATCGGTGAAGGAACCAAAATTTGGCATTTCTCTCACATTATGCCCAATTGTATCATAGGTGAAGCCTGTAATATTGGTCAAAATGTTGTTGTCTCACCAGGTGTCATACTCGGGAGAAATGTCAAAATTCAAAACAACGTTTCCATTTATACAGGTGTGATTTGCGAAGATGACGTATTTTTGGGCCCATCAATGGTGTTTACCAACGTGATTAATCCAAGAAGTGCAGTTAACCGCAAGGAAGAATACGCGAAAACGGTTGTGCGAAAAGGAGCAAGTATAGGTGCAAATGCAACGATCGTGTGTGGCCATGATATTGGAAAATTTGCGTTCATTGGCGCAGGTGCCGTAGTGACCAAGCATGTACCCGATTATGCGTTGGTGGTGGGAAATCCCGCTCGACAGATGGGTTGGATGAGTGAATACGGTGAAAGACTGAACTTTGACGCATCCGGCATGGCAACATGTTTAGGAAGCAGAGAAAAATACGTCCTCGAAAATGGATACGTGAAAAAATTGGAAGAATGATTGAAGGAAAAATTCGCTTCGCAGTGGTTGGAGCAGGACACATTGGTAAGCGACATGCGGAGATGATTTGCCGTGAAGAAGAAGCCGAATTGGTCGCGATGGTAGATGTACGAACGTCGGAAGAATGTGCGGCCGATCATTTCGATGTGCCTTATTTCAATTCGATGGAGGAGCTAATGGCAGCTGATTTGGAATTTGATGTGGTAAACGTCTGTACACCAAATGGCTTACACGCAGCGCAAAGTCTACTTGCGCTCAAAAATGGGAAACACGTTGTTTGCGAGAAGCCAATGGGTCTTTCGAAAGATGAATGCGAAAAGGTGATTTTCAAATCTTTACAGATGTCGAAAAGCGTCTTTTGCGTCATGCAAAACAGGTATTCTCCACCATCAGAGTGGATCAAATCAGTAATTGATCGGAAATTGTTGGGCGAAATTTTTATGGTTCAACTCAATTGCTATTGGAACCGTGACGATCGTTACTACAAAGCTGGCGGCTGGAAGGGAACAAAAGAACTGGATGGCGGAACACTGTTTACGCAGTTTTCGCACTTCATCGACATTATGTATTGGCTGTTCGGTGATATTGAAAACATACAAGGTCGATTCGCCGATTTTACGCATGCCAACACGACCGACTTTGAGGACTCTGGCTTCGTGAATTTCGATTTTTGCGATGGTGGCATGGGCAGCATTAACTATTCAACCGCTGTTGCGCAACAAAATCTCGAAAGCTCCATGACCATTATTGGCAGCAAAGGAAGTGTCAAAATTGGTGGGCAATACATGAATGAAGTGGAAATTTGCAACATTGAAGACTATACAATGCCGGAACTCGCTGAGGCAAATCCTGCCAATGATTATGGACCCTACAAAGGTTCTGCGGCAAACCATAATTACGTCATCAGAAACGTGATTGACACATTGAAAGAAAGAACAACTGCTACTACGAATGCACTTGAGGGTCTCAAAGTAGTTGAAATTATTGAACGAATTTACAAGGTAAGAAATGAGCAACTCAATCTACACTAAATTAATAAACAAAGAGGCAAAACTCGCCGTAATAGGACTCGGGTATGTTGGTTTACCAATCGCATTGGAATTTGCAAAAACAATAAAAGTTGTTGGTTTTGACATCAACGTCGATCGCGTAAACATGATGAAAAATAAGGTCGATCCGAGCAACGAATTGAGCGCTGATGAGTTCGACGGATGCGACATTGAATTCACTGCGAATATTGATGACTTAAAGGACGTACAGTTTTTTGTTGTAGCCGTTCCAACTCCAATTGACGATGCAAATCTACCCAATCTATCTCCATTGATTGGTGCGACTAGAACAGTTGGAAAAGTGCTTAAAAAAGGGGATTACGTGGTGTTTGAATCAACGGTTTATCCAGGTTGTACAGAGGAAGATTGCGTGCCAGTTTTGGAAGCAAAATCAGGACTTAAATTCCGTGAGGATTTTATGGTGGGCTATTCACCTGAGCGGATCAATCCAGGGGATAAAGAACATACCTTGCAAAATGTGATCAAAGTTGTTTCCGGATGCTGCGAAGAATCGTTGGTGGAGATAGCAAAGACATATGAATTGGTTGTGCATGCGGGAGTTCACCGAGCATCGTCGATTAAAGTGGCTGAAGCGGCAAAAATTATTGAAAACACACAACGCGATGTCAACATTGCCTTGATCAACGAATTATCGATCATTTTTGATAAATTGGGAATCAACACCTATGACGTGCTCGAAGCGGCTGGAACGAAATGGAATTTCTTGAAATTTTCGCCAGGATTGGTGGGTGGACACTGCATTGGTGTGGACCCGTATTATTTGACGCACAAAGCGATGCAGGCGGGTTACCATTCGAAAGTGATCACTAGTGGACGTTATGTCAATGATTCAATGGGCTACTACATCGGTAAGCAAACGGTGAAAAAAATCCTAGCGCAAGGAAAGAGCATTCAGCATTCAAAGGTCTTGATTATGGGAGCGACGTTCAAGGAGGACGTTACGGATATTCGAAATTCAAAGGTGGTGGACATCATCAAAGAATTGCGTTCATTTCAAGTATCGGTGGATCTCATCGATCCTCATGCTTCCTCTGATGAAATGATGCACGAATACGGTGTGCCGTTGGTGGCCAATCCTACAAATGATTACGATGCAATTATCGTTGCAGTGAATCATGCGGTGTACAAAAAAATGACCGAGGCTGATTTCAAAAACATGTTGAAGGATGGAAACGGCGTTTTTGTCGATGTCAAAGGAATTTACAAATCTGCCATCAAGGAATTAGAATATTGGAGCCTTTAATCCGTTTTAAGTTGCAAAGAATAGCTTTATGGAGTACACAAAATCAATTCTAGTGACAGGTGGTGCAGGATTCATTGGGTCCCATGTTGTTCGTTTGCTTGTTACGAAATATCCCAGCTACAGAGTCGTGAATTTCGATAAATTGACATATGCTGGAAACCTTAAAAATTTAACGGATGTTGAAAGTGCGGCAAACTACATTTTCGTAAAAGGTGATATTTGTAACCGACAAGAATTGAATGAAGTCTTCGAAAAATACAATATTACCGATGTGATTCATCTCGCAGCTGAGTCGCATGTCGACCGTTCAATTGAAGGACCCATGGAGTTTGTGATGACGAATGTTGTGGGAACTGTGAACCTGTTGCAACAAGCTAAAGATGCTTGGACGGGCGACAACCATGTGTTTCACCACGTTTCTACGGATGAGGTCTATGGTTCTTTGGGCGAAGACGGCCTGTTTGAAGAAACAACTGCATACGATCCGCGAAGCCCTTATTCTGCATCCAAAGCATCTTCGGATCATTTTGTAAATGCGTTTTATCATACCTATGGATTGCCCATCAAAATTTCCAATTGTTCAAACAACTACGGAAGTCATCATTTCCCCGAAAAGTTGATTCCCTTAATGATCAATAACATCGTTCATCAAAAGCCGCTTCCGATCTATGGCAAGGGGGAGAACATTCGTGATTGGCTGTGGGTGAATGATCATGCGCGGGCAATAGACACCATTTTCCATCATGGACGTATCGGTGAATCTTACAATGTAGGTGGATTGAACGAATGGACGAACATTGAATTGGTAAAACACTTGTGCGCTTTGATGGATGAAAAATTGGGTCGGCCAGCGGGTGAAAGTGCCAAGTTAATCACCTACGTAACCGATCGCGCAGGACATGATTTGCGATATGCAATTGATGCTTCTAAGTTGGAAAGTGAATTGAATTGGCTTCCTTCGATAACTTTTGAAGAAGGTTTGGAGCGCACGGTTGACTGGTATTTAGCGAATGCGGAATGGATTACCGAAGTTACTAGTGGCGCTTATCTTGATTATTACACAAACATGTACGAAGGACGTTAATGGGATTTCTTGAACGATTCTTTGGTAAAAAGCAGAAGGAAATTCTTCCGCCGATTCAACTATCTTCGTTCAAGTGCGACATGCACAGTCACCTAATTCCTGGAATTGATGACGGCTCGAGCTCAATGGATGAAACCATCGCAATGCTGGCCAAATTCGAAAGCCTTGGCTACGAAAAAGTGATTACAACGCCGCACATCATGGGCGACTTCTATAAGAATACGCCTGAAATCATTTTAGGTGGATTGGAAAACGTTCGTGAAGTTGCGCAACAATTGGGTCTAAAAATCACCATTGAAGCAGCAGCAGAATATTACTACGACGAAAGTTTGGTTAGAAAACTTAAAGCAAAGGAACCTTTACTCACGTTTGGAGGCAATTTCCTTCTTTTCGAATTCTCAATGATGTCGAAACCCGATCAAATCGAAGACCTCTTTTTTCAGATGTTGACCCAACAGTACACCCCAGTTTTGGCGCACTTTGAACGATATAACTTTCTGTTTGGCTCCGTCGAAAAAGCGAGCGAATGGCGCGAAAAAGGCATCAAGATTCAACTTAATCTCAATTCACTCACGGGACATTATGGTCCGGAAGTGAGAGCTCAAGCTGAACGACTGGTCGACTCAGGAGCAATTGACTTCGTTGCAACGGATTGTCACCGAATGGATCACCTCATGATTCTTGAGAAAAATTTAAGCTTGCCGTATTTTCATAAACTGATGCAGTTGCCGTTAGCGAATGCAAGTTTGACTGCAGACTAGTATTATTTTCGTTCTCGAAGACTCATTTTAGTTCGCTAAGTGAAAGTAAACTCCTATCTTTAATAGACGAATTCAACATTTTTTTGATGTTGACGAGGTCATTAGGTATTCTATATTTCCAATAAAAAAAAGATCCGAAGAATACATTCCAATCGGAAGAGGATTAGAATTGTGAGAATAATGAGAAAAATATATCTACCTAGGTAATTAATTGCTATATTTGCTCCAAATCAAAACCGATCGTCATGAATACAATGGTTATTATCAGCTTTTTACTGCTAGGGATTGCAGCATTCGTCATCCAGATAAAACGAAGACAACAGCAGATCGATGCACTGCATTTGCTATTTTTCGCTGCTTTAGCAATCGCGATGAAAGTGGATTTCGAAGATGCGAATCATGCCAATCAGTGGACGTATGCGCTTATTGCAATTGTTGCGATTAACTTTCTGTTGAGTCGCTGGGCGAAATTACGTAATCCAATTATCCGATTGTTGCCGCCGCTTGTTTCATTTGCTATTCTGTTCGGGGTGTATTGGAACGATTCCTTTATCTACCTCGGAAACAACTTCAACATGAGTGACAAAGCAACAGTTGTCCTTCCGTTTTTAGGAATCTTGATTTATGAAATAGCTTGGATGAAAGTGCATTTTTTGAAGAAATTCTTCGGGCTTCACGATTCATTTATCAATGTGCTCATGCCTTTATTCATCGGATTAACCGCACTAATTGGTGCGTTCAACGCAGGAGGCTATGGCGTTTTCCTCGTTGGGTCTGGATTTTTGGCAGCTAGTTTTTACAATCCGTTGGGGAGCAAGCACATCATTCATTCATTTTTCGCTGTAGCTGTGATTTGGATGTTCGCTTCACAGAGCGATATTGCACTCATCGACTTGCGTTTCGGAAAAGTTGTCGCTGGCTTGTTCATCGGTGCTTTTGTCGGCGGATTTATACTGAATATGTGGACGGTGGAGAAGCGAAAAAACATGGCTTTGTTGCTGACTTATGTTTTGGTCGTTTTGATCGTTACAGGAGTGCTCATTGCCGGAAGCCAAATCAACGTGTCGTTCGGTGGAGTAGAAGCATACTTGGGTGCATTAATGGGATTTGCTATCGCGAATTCAGTCCTGTTTTTGAAAGAAGACAATCAAGAATTGCAGCAAGCTCCGATCATGATGAGTGCATTAGTGCCTTTGCTGCTAATTGGTTTCATCGTGCCGCCAATGTTGGTCAATGAGGAAGAAAAGGCGGTCGAAGAAACACTCGAAGCCATGGCACCGAAAAACGAAAATGGAGAGGAAATCATCGTTCCGTTTATTCCAATAGCGGATTTGGTGGGCTCACATCAAATTGATCCAGCCAGTTCCATTATCTCGTTCAAATTGGGAGCAGAGGGCAGCGTCACGAAGGGAGCGATTAAGGAATTCACAGGAACGATAAGTATTTCAGAAGACCTCAAAACGTCGACCTTTGATATCAAACTGCCCGTTTTGAACCTAACAACTTTCTTGTCGATGCGCGATGAATCCATCATGGGAGCCGAATATTTCAAGGCGGATAAATTCCCAAGCATGTATTTCAAATCATCCGAAATGGTTCCCACCGACAAAGCAAACGAATACGAATTGCTCGGAACATTCGAACTGTTGGGCGTCAAAAAAGATCAAAAAGTGCGCATCCACCGAATTGAAGACGGCTCGAAAAAAGTGCTGGTTGGAGCCGGTGAAATTGACCGACGAAAATTTGGAATGTCAGACGATCCACGCGAAGGAAACATTGTTTCGTTCGAGTTTAAAGTGGAGTTGAAGTAGGTGAGATCATCATTGAACCACGATTTTTATCACCAGATCCTACTGAATCTTCAAAAATACAACCACGAGCCACCCAACTCACCACCCCGCAATCGAAGTGCTGGAAAGGGAATTTTAACATAATTGAGTTGCTTAACAACTGCTTTTAACCAAGGTCGTTTGATAGGCAATTTGCTGAAATCAATGTCCAGAGAGAACAAAAATTCTCGCTGCGAAGCATAGCTAATTCCCGAACCTAGATCTGTGTAGAATTCTTCGTCTCCTTTCAGTTTTGCATGTGCACTGTAGCCAAAAGAAATACATGCCCATTTCGGAATGTGGCTGTTTTTGAAAAACGTTCCCGGACTCACACTCAACCAATACGTCTGACCATTGTAGTCTTTCATCATCGATTCGGCGTAACTTCCACCCAACACCTCTGGTCGAATTGCAGCAAATTCTGTGGTCGAAAATGAAAATTTTGGCACAATTCGCTCTTCTTGCCAAATCAGTGATTGCGCTGTATACGAAGCAGTTCCAATTGCATTTGCAGCAATATCGCTCCACGAAAAACCCCATTCTGCACTAAACGCATCGAATAGTTCGAAGGTTGTTTGATATCCCATACTGATTCCGGCGCCAATCCATGTCGAGGTCTTTGTATCTATTCCTGACCAGTTATAAAGATCGTGCGTCAGTTGATTGATCTTGTAGGAAGCGTAGAAATGTCCCATTTTGTCCATCTGCAACCAATTTTTTGAATCGTCAAAGGTGTGAAAGGGAGATTTCTGAATTTCGCTGTACCAAACTTGCGACAAACCAATCATGCTTCCGCTCCAAACAGTGCCGATTCCCAATGATGTACCGATAACACGACCCTTCAATAGGGTGTCCGCAGGTGTGAAAAAGGAGCGCTGAGAATGGCCCCACACGGCAAAGAAGATCAAGGAAATAGAAAGGATAATCGTCCGCATGAATCGAAAGTACATCAAAAGCTTCATCGCTGCAAGTACCAACACAAATCTTTCTGCATACCCGTATAATTTTGCGGACAAAACAGCGTTATAGCATAGAATTATAGTACATTTGCTGCTTACTTTAAACGTCAATTTACGCCGAACTACATGAGTTCCAATTGGATGTAATTACTTATTAGCCAGGGTTGATGGAAACGAAAAACACATGAATAAAGTTATAAAGGATTGGAACGACATTAAGATTAACGACAGTTGGGCGATCTTTAAAATCATCGCTGAATTTGTAGAAGGATATGAAAGAATGGCTAAAATTGGCCCTTCTGTCTCTGTTTTTGGTTCAGCACGAACGAAGCCTGATAATCAATACTACAAAATGGGGGTGCGCGTTGCTGAGCTCTTGGCTGAAGGTGGATATGGTGTAATCACGGGTGGTGGACCAGGCATCATGGAAGCAGGAAACAAAGGCGCGCAGCAAGGCGGAGGAAAATCGGTTGGTTTAAACATTGATTTGCCGTTTGAGCAAAATCACAATCCATATATTGATCAAGAACACAACTTGGAGTTTGACTATTTCTTCGTACGAAAGGTCATGTTTGTGAAATATGCGCAAGGATTTGTAGTGCTTCCAGGTGGATTTGGAACCCTCGATGAATTGTTTGAAGCGTTGACACTTATTCAAACCAAAAAAATCAACAAACGCCCCGTGGTTTTAATAGGGAAAAGATATTGGACTGGCTTGGTTGATTGGATCAAATCAGCTATGCTGGAGCAAGAAAACAACATTGCTGAAGCGGATCTTAATCTCTTCGGAATTGTAGATACTGCAGAAGAGGCTTACGAATACATCGAGGAATTCTATAAATCTCACCAATTGTCGCCCAATTTTTAACCCGTAGAAAGATGGAAACTTTAAAAAAACTAGGAAACTACGTTTGGAGCCGAAATTTTGCATTTCACTTTGGTATAATCATTCTTGTTTACGTGCTAGGAATATTTATTCTGAAAGGCTGCTTGAGCTTTAGTACGGATCACGGAGACAAGATTGCAGTGCCAAATTTGATCGGTAAAAATCAAAATAACATCAAAAATATTTTGGCAGACGTTGGACTTGAATACGAGGTGCTGGATTCCATTTATGATCCATCTAAAGTTGAAGGTACGATCCTGCTTCAAGATCCAGAACCAACGTCCATTTCAAAAGTACACGTTAAATCTACACACGTAATCAAAGTTCGAGTTTCAAAACGAACGCAGTTGGTAGAAGTGCCTGAAATGATCGATAAGTCGCAGCGATTCGCAACGACCGTGCTTAAAAGTAGAGGTTTTAGATTCCGTCTTGAATACAAACCTTCCATGGAGGCTCACGGCGCAGTGCTTGATCAGCGCTACAAAAATAAATCCGTCAAAGGAGGAACGCGATTGCCGATTGGCTCCACAATTGTTTTGGTTGTAGGTCGAGACGAAGCGGGAGTGCCTCAAGATTTACCAGATTTATTTGGTCTTACGATTGAGGAAGCGAGAGCGCGAGTTGCACGAATGAGCAATATGGATTTCCAAGCTGTTTGCCCTGGATGTATAACCAAATCCGATTCTATGGCAACCCGTGTGGAAACCCAATCACCCGAATTTACGGAAGGCGCAATCATTTCGTCCGGTACTACAATCACCGTGTATGCGACAAAACCGGAAGTCGAAAAATAAGTTTGAACTATGAAGCGAACACATTGGATCTCTCTCAGCATCTGCTTTTTAGCCGCTCAATGCGGTTGGACGCAAGTGGAAGAAACGGGACCCTTAACGGGCAATCCTGAGTTGCAAATGAAAGCGAGAAAGCACTTCGCAAAAGTCAATGCTGGAACCTTCGACAGTACATTTATCTACCTTCAAGATACGATCGATCTTCCGATTTTTGATGAATTCAGCTCCAATAAATTTCAGAGCTATGAGGACGATTTTTCTGCGCTTGGTGTAACTTTTGATAAAGTTTACAAGGTCACAGATCTAACAGATGTGCCAATCCCTGTGGGTGATGAGTACGTCACCCAAGCAACATTTAGACGAACGTTTATCATTTCAACAACGACTTCAACGGACGTTACATTTACCCCAACACCGCTTAAAATCACGAGTTTGGCAGCGTATCCTCCTGTCTACGTGACGACGGATGCTTATCCTCCATACTATATATATGATACCATCAATGTAATCGGTGATGTCGATCTCAATCCCGATACACTTTTTGTGGTGGGAGCGAACATTTTTCAAGACTCGGCCACACAATTTTTCGCACCCATTGCCGATCCAAGCAAAATTTGGATTGATTCCGAAGCTTACCACAATTTCCGATTCGCGGTTGAACCTTGGTCTTTGGGTGTAGTAACGTTCGATGGACTAGATGAAAACGGTTTTCCTTATGATATCGGAACTACACTAACCAATTATGCAGATCACCTCACGTCAAAACCGATCGATATGTCTGGCTTTGATGTCTCAGATTCTGTTTATTTCAGCTTTCTCTACCAATCGGAAGGGTTTGGTGATGCACCTGAATCAGAGGACTCACTCATTCTTGAATTTTTTGCACACGATCTATTACAGTGGAAACACATTTGGAGCACGAGTGGAGCACCTCTCCAAGAGTTTGATTTTGCACATATTCGCATCGAAGATCCCGAATATTTCAAAAAAGGATTCCAATTCCGTTTCAAAAATTATGGCGGATTGTCAGGAAGTTTAGATCATTTTAACATCGACTATGTCAACTTGAGAAGTACACCACTAGGAGCAGCAGATACCCTATTCAAAGATTTTGCAATTGTGTATCCTGTCAACACGTTGATTGATGAATATACCTCAGTGCCTTGGGATCATTGGAAAAATAACTTCACAGGAAAGATGTCAAACGCTGTAGAGGTGGTGGTGAGAAATGGAAGCAACAATTTCGAAAACAACCAAAATGGTACAACTGAAGTGTTCTACGGTGGAACGTTCGAAGGAAATTTCAACTTGATTGCTCAAACGCTCTCAGGTGGAAATATTAATTATGATCCACGAACGGTCTACACTTCTTATCACGATTTTTCTGCGGGCTATCACTTCGACGAAACAAAACCAGGTTTGAGTCAAACCTTTGATTTTGTAACCTCGGCAACGGCACAATTCCCAAATTTTGTGCAAAATGACTCTACCGTTACGGCACAGATTTTTGAGAATTATTACGCCTATGATGATGGATCTGCTGAACAGGCGTATGGCCCAACTGGCACTCAAGCACGATTAGCAGTGAAGTATACTCCGTATGAAGCAGATTCCCTGATTGGTGTAAAAATTTGCTGGGTGCCATCTGTGATTGATGTTTCGAATGAACTGTTTCTCGTGACCGTTTGGGATGATGACAATGGTGTTCCAGGGAACGTGATTTACCAAGACGAACTCTTCTTTCCGCGAACGCCAATTTATGAATTCGACAGAAATCTTTTTACGACCTATTATCTCAAAGACACAATGAAATTGGCGGTTTCAGGAGTTTTTCACATCGGATGGAGACAATTCGGGGCGCAACGCCTAAATGTTGGACTCGATCGAAACATCATCAATAACGACAAAACCCATTACAGTGTGGATGGCGAGGCCAATTGGATTCAATCTCAAATTCCAGGATCCGTGATGATTCGTCCCGTTTTTTCTACTGGAATGGATGTTTCCTTGGGTGTTCAAGAGGCAATTCAACCGAAAACAACCGTTTTAGCCTATCCGAATCCAACAAATGGCATAGTTTCACTTCAGGTAGATCATGCAAGCTATGACGGTGTCCAAGTGTTTGATCCTCAAGGTAGATTGATAATTGAAACAGATGACGATCAGGTAGATCTTTCACAAAGTCCAAATGGATTGTATTTTTTCAAATTAGTTGGAATCAACGAAATCATCAAGGTAATTAAGCGTTAATGAACGAAGAAATAGAGTTCGAAGAGGACGAAGAAGTAAGTCCAGAACTGCACGAGCACCATCGAATCCAGGTCGATCCAGGTCAAGAATTGTTGCGAATTGATAAGTTTTTAATGCTGCGATTGCCTAACTCTACACGGAGCAAAATTCAAGATGCAGCAAAAAATGGAAGTATTCTTGTCAATGACAAACCTGTCAAGCAGAATTACAAAATCAAACCCAACGACGATATTTCCATCGTGATGCCATATCCCATTCGGGACATTGAACTCATTCCAGAAGATATTCCTGTTGAAATTGTCTATGAAGATGAACAATTAGTAGTAGTGAACAAACCTTCTGATATGGTTGTTCATCCCGGATATGGAAATTATACAGGGACATTATTAAATGCGTTGGCATTTCATTTTGAGAATTTGCCCAGTATGCCAGAAAATTATTATGGTAGACCGGGGCTCGTTCATCGTTTGGACAAACACACAACGGGGTTGGTGGTGATTGCAAAAACCGAGCACGCTCTAACACATTTAGCGAAACAGTTTTTTGATCGTACAACAGAAAGACGCTATTGGGCGCTTGTTTGGGGAGACGTGCAAGAAGATGGAACCATCACAGGTAATCTCGGGCGATCACTCAAAAATCGAAAAGTTGTCACCGTTTTCCCAGATGGGGACTTGGGTAAACATGCCGTTACACACTATAAAGTCATTGAGCGATTTGGCTATGTCACGCTCGTGGAATGTAAGCTCGAAACAGGACGTACGCATCAAATTCGTGTGCACATGAAGTACATCGGACATCCGCTTTTTGGCGATTTAGAGTACGGTGGAGATAAAATTTTGAAAGGAACAACGAACGCGAAATACAAGAAATTCATTGAAAATTGCTTTGAACTCATTGATGGACAAGCGTTGCACGCCAAGACTTTAGGCTTTCAACATCCTATTAAAGACGAGTACATTCAACTGAATTCTGAACTCCCAAAAGGGTTTCAGGCAATATTGGATAAATGGCATAAGTACACTGGACAAGATAACGACTAGTCAGGATTTCAAGATGATGTGTTAAATATCTTGCGTAGTCGTGATAAAAATTACTTTTTTATATTACTTTTACCCGACCATGCTCCCAACATTCACATGAAGGTTGCATTGTTAAAACTAAATTCACCTACTTGAAAAGACGAGTTTATGAAAATTAAAGTTGCGCTAACATTTTTACTACTGTGTTTATCAACACTTTCATTCGGGCAGAACAAATACATTCTTAAAGCGAACCAAGCTTACTTGCAAGAGAATTATTTCGACGCTGCTGAACTTTGTAAAACAGCTTACATGAAGTTGTCTAGAAAAGGCACAAGTGCTCAAAAGAAAAAAGCTGACATGGCATACAAAGCAGCTGAGTGCTATCGTCAAACGGAGCGTTATCGTGAAGCAAATGAATGGTACGATCGCGCCATTTTACTTGAACAGCAAGACGAGGAGCCGTTGGTTTACCTTTACAATGCGGATATGTTACTCAAAATGCGTGAGTTTGACAAAGCAAAGGCAAATTATGAACTCTACAAGGGGCTTGTTCCAGAAGACGCTAGAGCAAGCGCTGGTATTGAGTCATGCACCAACAATAAGAAATACATCGCAGACGAAATGCCTTATGTGATCGAAAATCAGACAACGATCAATAAGCCGGAATTTGACATGTCACCAATGTTCGGTGATCGCAAGAATTCTAAATTGTTCTTTGGGTCTTCGCGTGTGGGCTCAACAGGTAAAGAAATCAATCCACGTTCCGGTGAGCCATACATGGATCTCTGGGTGACAGAATTGGATAAGAAAGGAAACTGGACTGAGCCTTACCTCGTTCAAGGTGAAGGAATCAATACAGATGACGATGAAGGTACGGTGTGTTTCGACGATGGAAGCAAAAAAATGTTCTTCACTCGTTGTCCAAACTTGAAAAAACAAAACCTCGGTTGTGATATTTGGGTTTCTGAAGCGAAAGGAAAAGATGAGTGGAACGAACCAACGAAATTGGTGTTAAAATCGCACGATTCGGTTTCAGTAGGTCACCCATGTACCAGTGATGGTAAATTCCTAATCTTCGCGTCAGATATGGCAGGTGGATACGGTGGTCGCGATTTGTGGTATACTACGTATGACCGAAAATCAGACACCTGGGCAGCTCCCAAAAACATGGGTCCAGAAATCAATACGAAAGGAAATGAATTGTTCCCGAATTTTGCACTCAATGGTGATTTGCTATATTCTTCAGATGGAAAACCAGGTCTTGGAGGACTAGATCTTTTCCGCGCGACGAAAAAGGGTGAAGAAAATGTGTGGGAAGACCCGAAAAATGTTGGATCACCGATCAATGGGGAAAACAACGATTACTCGATGATTGAAATGACGGATCGTTTTGGGTATTTCACCTCTGAACGAAAAGGACCTAACGGTGAAAACGTACCTGATATTTATTCGTATGAGCAACCACCTTACATCTATGATCTTAAAGTGAACATCACTGAAATTGGAGACGCAAGTGTTAAAATTGAAGGTGCAACAGTTACGGTAACAGGTCCAACTGGAACATGGACAGGATTGACAGATGAAACAGGTTCTGTTTTCTGGGATAAAAAACCAGCAGGTGATCGCTACATCAATGAAGCGAGTGCTTACACTATTAAAATTGCAAAAGATGGTTATTACGAAGACACGAAGGGTGCATCACTCACAACAGTTGACGTAAATAATGATCAAAGTTTTGTCTTGGATATGGGCTTGTTCCCAAAACGTCCAATTCGTCTTCCTGAGGTGCGTTACATCGTAAACACATGGACATTGATCAATGACGAAACGATTACATCAAATGACTCCTTGGTGATGGTTTATGATCTCTTGATAAGCCGTCCTGAATTGGTATTGGAGTTGAGTTCACACACGGATTCACGTGGTGTCAATGCGAAAAATCAAGTACTTTCAGAAAATAGAGCACGCAGATGTTATAAATATTTAGTGGAAGAGAAAGGAATTGATCCACGTCGTATTATCCCTGTTGGAAAAGGGGAGGAAAGTCCGCGTATCGTGTACTTGCAAGACGGGAAATATTTGGCTAAAAAACCATCCGTTGGAGAATCGCAAGAGATTACATTGACTGAGGCATATATCAATCAATTTAAAACAACGGATAAAGCGAAGTTTGAAATGCTGCATACCTTGAATCGTAGAACAGAAGGAGCAGTATACTCGTTGGAATTTGATCCAGCAACGGCGCCAGCAGCTAACACAAAATATTTGGAATATCTTCCTTACAAATAACATTCAATCAAATTTATTTGAAAAGGCGTTCATTATGAGCGCCTTTTTTTGTAACTTAAAGTAAGAATCGCCTATTCTTACTACACAGTTATGCATGAAGATTACCTACAACGAATTTGGAGCCAATCTAGGATTCCAAGTCCGAACCTGCTACTCACCAATGGAATCCCGCTCACAGTCAAATTTCCAGGCAAGCACAATCAATCGTTCAGTGGGCCTGATTTCACCGAGGCCTGCATTCGATTTGAAGAACTCGAATTTCACGGAGCAATCGAAATTCACGTCAACGGATCCGATTGGTACAAACACAAACACCATGAAGACGATGCTTACAACAGTGTCATCTTGCATGTTGTCTACAACAACGATCTACAGGTTGTTCAAAATGGAGTTGAATTGCCAACCCTAGAACTTAAAGGGCTCATCGATCAGAAACATTTTGAGAAATCGTTGAATAGGAAATTATCCGATGGAAATCTTCCGTGCCGGAACGCTATCAATGAGCTCGACCCCATCTTTCTCAAGTCCATGAAAACGAAATCACTCATTCAAAAATTGAGCGAAAAAATTGAATTCAAATCCCATCTTATTGAGGAAGAAGTTGTGTATCAGTTGATAGCTGCAACGTTTGGGATGGGAATCAATAAGTCTGCTTTTATAGAATTGGCAAATGCTCTTCCATGGTCACTGCTTAAAAACGTCGAACCCATGAAACGAATCCAGCTAATTTTTGTCACAAGTGGATTTGCTCAAGGTGATTTCTCCAAAAAAAATGGTCAGGAATACCAATGGCATTTCAAGGGAACCCGACCCGGCAATTTTCCAACCATTCGCATTCCTCAATTCGCTCGTTTCATCGCGCATATTGACCTCGAAAAATTGACTCGAATCGCAGAAAGTGATCGCGTCATGGTAGAGTTTAATCGGTACTGCAACCAACTGTGCACGCAAACGGAAGGACTGAAACTTTCCAACTCCATGAAGGAGCTCCTAGCGGTGAATGTGTTAGCTCCATTGCTATGGTGGAAATCCGAACGATCGCGGAATGAAACCTATCTCGAAAAAGCCATTGAACTGCTTGAAAGCATTCCCAGTGAGCAAAACGCAATTGTGAGATCGTGGAAAGCAAGTGGAGTACACGCAAAAAATACCTTCGATTCACAAGGATTAATCGCATTAAATCGGTACTATTGTTCTGTAAAAAAATGCTTATCTTGCGAAGTAGGATTGAAGATTTTAAATCGTGAAATGTGATACAGAAAATTATCTTCTTTTTTGAAATGAAATCCTTTGGCGTCTGCAAATGGTGGGCTCGAAAGTTAGGAATCAGCACGTCTAAAGTTCGGGTTGGATTTATTTACGCTTCCTTCATTGCCCTCGGATCTCCATTGCTCATTTATCTCATTATGGCTTGGATTCTTGAGCACAAACATTACTTCAAGTTTCAACGTCGACGGAGAAACACAATCTGGGAACTCTAAATGGAAATGTTCAAATCTCAGATGTTTTTACGCATCTTCTTTTTTGTAGCGTTACTTTTACTGATTATTTCCGTTGGCACAATCGGTTATGTGGTCATTGAAGGTTGGAGTTTTTCCGATGCGTTCTACATGACAATGATTACGGTTTCAACCGTAGGCTTTGGCGAGGTCGAGGACCTTTCTGTTGAAGGTAAGTATTTCACATCCTTTCTGATTATTACCAGCTTCGGGAGTTTCGCCTACGCACTCACATCGCTCACGACTTTTGTTGTAGGGGGACAATATCGAAAACATCTTAGAGAATACAAAATGACACAACAGCTAAAAAAAATGAAAGATCATGTTATCGTTTGTGGATACGGTAGGGTTGGTCGACAAGTGGCACATGATCTCAGTTCAAACGGCATCGAATTTGTCATTATTGAAATGGATGAGCACATCATTTCTCAACACGAGGATGAGGCCAATTTTTTGACTGGTGATAGCACCGATGATGAAATCCTGCAACGCGCTTCAGTGCATTCAGCGAAGGCCGTGATCACCTGTCTCCCCAAAGATGCCGACAACTTATATGTTGTGCTCTCGGCGAGGCAAGTGAACCCCAATATTTTAATCGTTAGCCGAGCTTCTGCTCCAGCTTCAGTGTCGAAATTGAAATTTGCAGGAGCAGACAATGTGATTATGCCCGATGCAGTGGGAGGTTCGCACATGGCATCCTTGATTGCGAATCCAGATGTAATGGAATTCATCGATAGTATCAGGGTGAGTGGATACATGGAAACCAACGTCGAAACCATCACCTTCGAAGAATTGCCAGAAGAACTTCAGAACAAAACCATCGGTGAGTTGGAATCACGACCCATCACAGGAGCAACCATTGTTGGGTTCAAATCCATTGACGGTGCCTACATCATTAATCCTGATATGGACCTAAAAGTGGTGGCAGGATCGAAGCTCTTCGTTCTTGGAAATACAACCCAAATTCGAAAACTCATTAGCCACTTTCAATTAAATAGATAATGAAGGTACTGATTACTGGATCAAACGGACTTCTTGGTCAAAAAATCGTGGATTATTGCCTAGCAAAAAATATCGATTTTGTGCCAACGTCAAAAGGTGAAAACAGAAATTCGAAATGTCCAAGTGAGCGCTATTTGCAACTGGACATCACCAAGGAAGAGGAAGTGCATAACGTGATTCTTAATGTTCGCCCTACGCATGTCATCCACACCGCTGCGATGACAAATGTTGATCAATGCGAACTTCAACCCGACGAATGCGAGCTCATCAATGTTTCTGCAACGCGTTATTTGGTGCATGCGTGCAATGAAATCGGTGCTCATTTTCAACTTCTTTCTACTGATTTTGTCTTCGATGGCGAAAAGGGAAATTATTCCGAAGAAGATGAAATGAATCCCTTGAGCGTCTACGCGAAGTCAAAGGTTGATGCGGAAGAAATCGTCAAGAATGAATCCTCGACGGACAATTCCATTGTTCGAACCATTATAGTTTATGGTAACGGTGAGAATCTTTCTAAGTCAAACATCATAGCATGGGCGAAGTCAGCGCTCGAAAAGGGCGACCCGTTGTCCATCGTTGACGATCAATTTCGGGCTCCAACGTGGGCTGAAGATCTCGCAGTTGGATGTATGGCAGTTATCGAACACGGAAAATCAGGAATTTTTCACATCGCTGGACCGGAAACCATGTCTATCCATGCGCTCGTTCTGCGAATCGGGAAGCATTTTGGCTTGAAAACAGAGCACGTATCAAAAGTCTCGAGTACAACGCTCAATCAAGCAGCTGCACGTCCACCAAAAACAGGATTCAATCTCTCAAAAGCATATCAGCAAATCAACTATAAACCACACAGGTTGGAGGATACCTTGTCCATTTTGTACCCACAAATAAAAGGATAACGCGCTTTTTCAGCACAATCTCTGAAAGTGGAGAATATTATTATCTTTGTTTGTAAACATGAAACTTCTACTTCGTGTTGTTCAAAAATTATACTATGAAATATTTAATGGCTCTAGCAGCATTACTACTACCATTTTTTCAATTTGCACAAGACAAAGGAGTTGATCAACTTATTGATGAGAAATTTGGTTGGGCAACAGGTTGGTTTGTCGAAATCATTTTCTGGGCGATTCCGTTTTCAACAGAAATTCAAGTGCCTTGGGTGTTGATCGT
>JBFYPU010000159.1:0-3702 GCA_041303175.1 Crocinitomicaceae bacterium
TCACAAAAGTTCATCGCCAACTAAATTCTTATGCCTAACTTCGATTACGTTATCAATTGACGCTTCAATTCCTCATGAAACTGCGCTTTAAACCCTTCAGCGATTTTGTTGAAAAACGAACCATTGCACAGACCCGCAATCGCTATGCGGATTCAAGTGTGTTGACGTTGAATTTGACCAAAGGCAAGGTAGAGGCTGTTGTGCGGGGCTCCAAAAAATACGTTGTGAAGATTGAATTTGATGCGGATGAGGTTACAAAAGCCATTTGTTCATGCCCTTATGACGATGCTGGTGTGTGCAAACACATTGTGAACGTGCTTGTGCATGCTGACGCCGAGCGAATCGGGCCGCGATATCTTAATCTCGAAGAGGAGCATGGCATGGAAGATGACCTGCTCTGCCGAATTGACGATACCTTCATTCTTGAAAATACGTCTGTTCTCGACCTCGATGAAAAGCAAATTGAGCGCATGTCGTTTCGAGATAGACGAAACATGTATGCGTCGTGGGAAGCATTGCAAATTGCTAGTGCCAACGTTGAACCCGATGCGATGACAGGAAGCGTAAGCCATTCCCACGGAATGAGTGAAGAATTCGAAATTATCGCGAAAAACGGTAACACCCTTCTCAGTTGTTCATGTCGAAATACGACCGAGCGCCTTTGCAAACACCTCAATTTTGTACTCAGTGAGATGGTGCGTTCCGAGCCGTTGCGCTATGCGTTTGATCATAAAGCGAGACACGCCGCTTTGCGCAAAAGTGCTGCGGATTTCGGCATGAAAGATCCGCAAAACGTGGATGATATTTTCGGGATCACAATCGAGCGAAACAGGCTCTACATTGAGCCAAAAATTAGTATCCTCAACCTCAATGCGAATTCGGTGACAAACCTAAAGCAGGAGTTGATTCCCGAGTTCCAATTTCCCAAAGTAGACAGGCAGGATGCCTACCAACAATTCATCGTGGTCTCTGAAAATCTATATTCCGAACAGCTTGATTTTGTATGGATGAAGGCACCAAGCACGCAATCGGGAACGTTCAAGTCGCCGGTAAGCAGTGTTCAGATTTTAGAGGAAATGAAAGGGGATGTGCAACCCGAATTGCTTCCGTTTTACCTTTCGCTTCTGCACGGTCAGTTGTCGGCAACGAAAGTCAGTGACTTGAACGAGCAAATGGGGCGCGTCAAACAAATCGTCCACAATCCGCTCAACTTACCGTTCTATTACTTTGACCGACGTGGCGTTTTCAATGCCAAGGTGACGCCCAAAACCTTGGAACAAGTTGAGATTCAAAAAGTAGATTGCAGCGCGACCATTTCTGTGAAACAACAAAACGACTATTTTGTCTTGAGCTGTACGGTTCATGTTGGTCAGCAAATTCTCCCCAGTAAACGCATGAAAATTGTTGGATCGCTCTTCTTTTGGGAGGGGAAAACACTTCATTTTATCGATAATCCAGCGGTTCTGCGCGTGATAGATTTTTTCAAGGAAAACAAGCACGAAGTGTTCATCCATGCCTCGCAATTTGAGGAATTTCAGGAAACGTTTCTGCACAAGTTGGAACAAACGATTTCGGTGCATTACGAATTTGTGAAAAAAGCTCCCGCTAAGTTGGTGAAGCAACATTCCATGGACGCGATCACAGAATACATGATCTATCTGAGTGAAGCCGACGATTATATCTTGATTACACCCGTTGTAGCGTATGGAGAAACCGAGGTGGCTGCACTTTCGAGACGCACCATTTTTGCGGCAAATCCAGCAGGAGGGATGTACTCGATTGAACGAAAAGAACTCTTGGAGCAACGTTTCATCCGAGCAGTAAGGGAGGCGCATCCTTCGTTTGACGATCAGCACGAAACGGATTTCTTTTATTTGCACAAACAAGAATTTTTGGAAAGTGGCTGGTTTTTGGACGCCTTTGAACATTGGCGGGCAAACGAATTTTCCATTCTCGGGTTCAATCAGTTGAAAAATAACCGAATGAATGCTCACAAAATGACCGTGCAGACGTCGGTCAATTCGGGCATCGACTGGTTTGAAATTCACGCAAATGTGAAATTTGGCAATCAAGAGGTGGGATTGAAGGAAATTCAAAAAGCGGTACTCAACAAAACGCGTTACGTGAAATTGGGCGATGGAACCCTAGGCGTGATGCCAACAGAATGGGTGGATAAGTTCGGATCGTATTTCCGTTCGGGAACCATCAAGGACGGTTTCATCAAAACGCACCACACCAATTTTCAAATCATTGACGAGCTGTTCGAAAAAGAAGTGTTGTCAACTGAAGCGCTGCTCAAACTCAACGTTTACCGTGAGAAACTGGCGAATTTTCACTCCATCGGTGCGACTACGGTGCCAAAAAAATTGAATGCCACCTTGCGCGATTACCAAAAAGAAGGGCTGAATTGGTTGAATTTTTTGGATGAATTTGGCTTCGGGGGTTGCTTGGCGGATGACATGGGCTTGGGGAAAACCATTCAGATGATTGCCTACATGCTGCAGCAACGCGAAAAAGGAAACAAAGAGCCAAATTTGGTGGTGGTGCCGACTTCCTTGCTCTTCAACTGGCAAGTGGAACTCGACAAATTTGCGCCACACCTCAAGCGATTGATCATTTATGGAGCCGATCGAAACACAAAAAACGCCGATTTTTCCAAGTTTGATCTCGTGCTCACGAGTTATGGAACGATGCTTTCGGACATCGAACTCCTCAAAAACTATTACTTCAATTGCATCATTTTGGACGAATCGCAAGCGATCAAAAATCCTGGGTCAAAACGCTACAAAGCTGCGCGATTGCTCCAAGGTAGACAGCGAATCGCTATGACAGGAACACCCGTGGAAAACAATACCTTCGATTTGTTTGCACAATTGTCCTTCGCCATGCCCGGATTGTTTGGTACTGCACAACGGTTTAAGGATGAATACAGTACGCCGATTGATAAATTCCAAGACGGCAAACGCGCGAGTGAACTGCAACAAAAAATTCATCCCTTTGTGCTGCGCCGAACCAAAACGCAAGTCGCCAAAGAACTGCCCGAAAAAACGGAAATTGTCCTGCACTGCGAGATGGGAACTGAACAACAGCGCGTCTATGATGCCTACAAAAAGCAATTTCAACTTTTCCTCAGTCAACCCAATTCGGACGCGCTCAACGGAGGAAGTTTGCACATTTTACAAGGACTCACGAAGTTGCGCCAAATTTGCAACTCGCCAGCCTTACTTTCCGACGACGAATATTACGGCAATGAATCGGCAAAATTGACTGTGCTGAAGGAGAACATACTATCGCTCAAAGACGATCACAAAATCTTGGTGTTTTCGCAATTCGTTGGGATGTTGGACCTCGTGAAAGTTGCCTTAGAAGCCGAAAACATTCCTTATGCATATCTCACCGGTAAAACGAAAAACAGGGAGGCGCAAGTCAACGCATTTCAGGACGACGACAGCATTCGCGTGTTCCTCATTAGCCTAAAAGCTGGTGGCACAGGACTCAACCTCACCAAAGCGGAATACGTTTTCCTCATCGACCCGTGGTGGAACCCAGCTGTTGAAAATCAAGCCATCGACCGCGCTCACAGAATCGGGCAAGAAAACAAAGTGGTGGCGATTCGCCTCATCACGCCCAATACGATCGAAGAAAAAATCATGGAATTGCAATCCCGCAAGAACCAACTGGTGCAAGACCTCGTGCACACGG
>JBFYPU010000160.1:0-13644 GCA_041303175.1 Crocinitomicaceae bacterium
TGTATATACAATTTTGGTCTTTTTCTTCAGGAACAAATTCTTGCGCAGAACAGCCATAATTGGAGTGGTACTCGATGAAAAACTGATGACATTTTCCGCTTTCACCTCATTCACGTGCGCAATCGCCCATTCGAGAACGGACGACAATGGATGTCCCAAACGGATGTAGTCGTATGCGGTACATAAATTGCCTAGCGCAATTCGATCCGAATTGTTGGTTGCGAACAGCTGTTCAAACTGCTCCAAAAATTGCGTTTTCGCCAACTTTTCATCGTAGATATCGAGTCGATGCGTGGTGAGCGTGAGCCAATCCGTGGGCATATTTTCAAGAACGTTCTTGAGATAATCGAGCATTTTCGCGTCATTCATAATCTTCACCTGAAGCAGGTCAGTTTGGTCCATTGACTAAAATTCTAGTTGGGCACTATCCCATTCGTATTGTTCCTTGGAATATGCGGGCGTGAAGATAAAAAAAAGCGTTCAGGTTTCGGGAATAGATGTTACAACTTGATGGCTGTGTCTATGAATTTTGACTTTTTTACTGGATGATGTCAGTCTTTTTTTGCTGCGCTGCACGAATTTCGGTGAAGAAAGGCTGCGTGATGCGTTGAAGTTCGTCTTCAGAGATGCCCAAAAAATGTGGATCAGAAATGAGTTGCAACCACGGCTTTGGCGCATCAAAATCGTATTCACCAAAGATAATCACAGGCGTCCCTTCCGTCAGAATGTTGAATTGATCCGAGAGCACCCATTGTTCTGCCCAGTTGTAAAGAAATTGCGCGTCCATTTCTTGAAGTCGAAGACAGGCATGAGAAACAGGAGATCCAGGCAAACTGTATTGATGCCAGCCCACGCCTTGTTTATTCATAAGGTTCACATTCCAATTGAGGATCCAGCTCGAATTGACGGTACTTGTGCTTACCCTCGCTTTCCAATTTGTAAAGAACAATCCCGTTGGTGTTTGGTGCATTTCACTGCCCATGTTGGTTGGCCCCGTTCGGATCAAGATTCCCTTTTCGTAGGCCGCGAAGGTTTGTGTCGGGTAAGAAAAATAGATCAGTTTATCAATGTCATTAATGAAAGAAGCGGTGAGTGGAAACGGCAAATAGTTGGCGAGGTCATGGCTAAAGTCGTTTGGGATGAGCACGGAATCCATGCGTAAGAAATTGGCTTTATCGGTTCTATTGATGGCGAATGCAATTTGCTGGTGCACGGACTCCTTAGCATGTTCTTCCAACCATTGTCTCGGCTCGACAAAGGCATACGTAATTGTTTTCAACTTCTCGGGTGATAGTGAATTTCCCATTGTACGTGGATTCGTTTCCGTTTGCGGCTGCGATTCGCTTTGCGTGAGTGTATCCATGGGCGCTTGAGACTGTTGACAGGAAACAACACCCAACACTACGCTCAAGGCAATAACGATTTGCTTCATTGAATTGTTCTTCTCACAAAGATCATGGTTTCCGAAATGACACGTGTTGTACAATTCGCGAATATGTTGTTGATTTACCACATTCGGATAATGCGATATTGGTTGTTTTTTTTTGTGTACAGATTTTCGGGTTTTTCGATCTATTTACTACACTGGCAACTACGTTTCACCCATCATCAAAATCCTTTTACGCCCAAACCTTTGCTCCTTCCGAGCAGTTTTTGCAGATCTCAATTTCATTCCGAGAAGTCAGCACCGCTGTGCGGAACGACTGGTAGGTTGGGCTGTTCCAAATTTCCCGAAAAGACACGTTCTCAATGCTTCCGAGCACGTGTTGCGCATCTTTGTCGAAGCAGCAGGGAACCACTTTTCCATCCCATGTGAGCACGGAGGATGACCACATCCGCCAACAGTGATTGCCCGTTTTGTATTTCAAGGAATACGTGCCGTCGAGGTTCTTTTTGTAGCGCGCGTAGGTTTCGTTTTCGGGCATGAGCGGATTGCCGTGTTTGTAATCATACAATTGCGCGGTTTTGATCCGAACTTCATCCACGCCCATTTCTTTACCGAGGTGAAACACAGCGGGAATTTCATGTTCATTCGGTTTGACTGCCAAAAATTGAAAGATGAGGTGCGGCGTACTCGATTTCAGCGCTTTTTTTGCGTCGACGAGGTGTTTTGTTCCGTCCAATACTTTGTCCAAACGACCATGCACACGGTAATTTTCGTACGTTTCTTGCGTCAGTCCATCGATGGAAATGATTAGGCGATCCAAACCCGATAGCACAATTTCGTCCGCTTTTTCGGCGGTGATGAAGTGCGCATTGGTGGACGTGGCGGTGTAAATTTTGTGTCGCTTCGCGCTGCGGATCAAGTCCAAAAACTGCGGGTGCAAAAAGGGTTCTCCTTGAAAATAATAGTTGATGTAGAAAACCGATTTCCGAACTTGTTGGAGCATGTTATCGTGCAAGGTGAGGTCCAATTTCCCAGTTGGTCTAGTAAATTGCTTCAAACCGCTTGGACATTCGGGGCAACCCAAATTACACGCCGTAGTAGGCTCAATGCTCAAACTGATGGGCATGCCTTTATGGATCGACCGCTTCAGGAGTCGAGAAAGCCAATAACTTCCCTTCAACGCAATCGCATGTCCGATCCGTCTGAACGTGAAGTGTTTCACAATATTTATATAGTCCTTTCGTTTTCCGATGGTTTAAAGATACGGAGAATCAAGAAACAGGAATGCACACCGTTACATATTCATCAAATGGTGTAACTTTCAACCCGCTACCGCGGTCCTATCTTCGTCTCGTAATGCAATTCCGTTATACGAAAGTCATGTGTACTATGAAAAACGTGTTAATTTTTATGTCCGTTGTTCTTCTCTCCAACCTTGGTAGGGCGCAACAAAACGTTCAAATTGTTGAAAACGGTTCTGAGAATCCCATTCCGTTTGTGAAAATTTATCCAAATGCTGGCACACCGTTTTTAAGTGATTTGGATGGGTGGTTCACCATTGCTCCGAATGTAACATCGGTGCGGTTGAGCTACCCAAGCTACCGTGATACAACCGTGATTGTGGCGGATTTGGTTGGTACAAAAATTAGCTTGATTGAGGAAGTGCAGCTCGTCGAAGAAGTGGTTGTGGTGGCAGGTGAAAATCCAGCGAACCGCATCATGCGCCAAGTGATCGATCGAAGAAAAGAAAATCATCCGCTCAAAAATGATGCGTTCACGTATACTAGTTATAGCAAATTCGTCTTCGATCTAAACCAGGACGCGCTCGCTGCAATTCCTGAAAACACTACAGATACCAACCTCATCGAGATTCGTGATTTTTTTGGAATTCAACACCTCTTTATGATGGAAAGTTCCTCTAAACGATCGTTTATTCCTCCTTATCGAGACAAAGAAGAAATCCTTGCTTATAAAGTTTCGGGAATTTCTGACCCCATGTTTTCGACCTTTGCCAATAGTTTTCAATCGTTTAGTTTCTACGAAAATCAATTCGATATCCTTGGTAAGCAATACGTGAATCCAATTGCGTTGGGTGGAATTGATCGCTACTTATTCATCTTGGAAGATACCACAATTGTGAATCAAGATACCACCTTCACGATTTTTTACCGACCCAGAAAAGGCAAAACGTTTCAGGGCTTAACGGGTCGATTATACATCAATACAAATGGCTACGCGATTGAAAAAGTATTGGCAGAACCTTACAACGATAGCACGGGAATCACTTTGCGGATTGTACAAGAATACAGTTTCGAAAATGGTGTCAAGTGGTTTCCATCAAAATTGACTACCGAACTCGACATGCATTCGCTAACCGTTTCAGAGGATGTGAAGGACGCATATATTATTGGACGCGGAAGCACCTATATTGATAGTCTTCAGATCAATCCTGAGATTGACAAGCGTGGCTTAAACGACAATGTGACCATTGAAACGGCTGAAAACGCTGGAGAATTGGAAGAATCAGAATGGGAAACCTTACGGAAATATGAAATCACGGAAAAGGAAAAAACAACGTATCACGTAGTTGATAGCATTGGAAAAGCAGAAAACTTTGGTCGTTTTTTGAGGATAGCTAAAATTTTAGGTGAAGGAAAAGTACCTTTGGGCAAATACATAAATCTTGATCTTCAGCGTATTGCGAGAATAACCAACTACGAAGGGACTAGATTCGGTCTTGGATTGGAAACATCCCAACAATTGATCAAGCCGATTCAGATCGGTGGCTATTTCGGATACGGCATACGCGATAAAGAGTGGAAGTATGGCGGATATTCCACCTTTCACCTCAACAGACGCAAGGGTATCAAATTTGATCTGAGGTATCAACAGGATTTGATTGAGCGCGGTGGTACAGCCTTTCATGATCAATCTATGCTCATTTCAACAGAGGCGTATCGCAATTTCTTCCTTTCGCAAATGGACAGACAACGCTTGGGAGAACTCGTTTTCTCATGGGATGTGAAATCAAATTTAACCGTCAAACCCTTCGTAAATTACCAACGCATCTGGTTCACTCGAGGCTATTCCTATTCGCAGTTGCCTGGTGCATCCATTGACCTCGCCGAAGCTGGATTTGAACTTACTTGGAACATTTTGGAAAAATCAATGATTGTGGGCACAAAAAAGGTGTCGCTCGGAAAAAAATACCCGCAAATTCGGATAAAAGCAGTTAAAGGGTGGAAAGGAATCGCGGAAAGCGACATTAATTATCTTCGTCTAAATGCCGAAATCAATCATGTTGCGCGCGTGAGCACCATCGGTAACTTGAGGTGGAAAATTGCCGCAGCAAAAGTGTTTGGTAACGTTCCACTCACCCTCGCGCACAATGGGAACGGAACGGGACAATTTTGGAATGTTTCCGTCGAAAACACCTTCGAAACGATGCCGTCAGGTACCTTCTACACAACTGAACAAGTAAGTGTTTTTACCCGTTTGATGCTCAGACCAATCAAGACCAAAGCGAAATGGAACGAGCCCCAATTTGGATTCCACCATGCATTTGGTTATGGAAACTTCGAGAACCGCGCGGATCATGCATGGACATTCGAAACGATGGACAAAGGATATTACGAAGGTGGTTTTATTTTCAATGGCATGATCACCACGTCAACAGCATCAATTGGTTTGGGGACCTTCTACAAGTATGGCCATTATGCAAATGCAGATTGGAAGCAGAATTTCGTTTTGAAAATTGTTCTCTCTACGTTGATTAACTAGCGCAATAAACTCACATGTCCCGTTTCAATTCGCTCTGGATTGGTGGGTTCACACGTCACGTAGGTCAACTTCCATGTGTAAATTCCATCTGGTGCCATGCGTCCGTTAGGTTGCGTACCATCCCATGATTCGTAGACGTCTGTCGTCTCGAAGATGCGATCACCCCAGCGATTGAAAATTTGCAACTTCCACTGCTCAACAGGCAAATACACGATTGGCAAGAAATCATTGTTGAATTGATTTCCATCGGGTGTGAATGAATTCGGCACAAACAACGTGAATGGTTCAATGAACAAATAACTCATGGATGTGTCTTTACAACCCCATTGATTCGTCACAATTTGCTGGGGATAATGTGATCCTGCCGTGAGGTAGGTATAAAACGGCGATGGGTCTCCACTACTGATGGATGTGCTGTCATCGTACCAATAAAACCATGCTGTTGCACCTGATGATTCGTCTATAAATGCGACTGTGGAATTGCAAATGTCTGTATAATCCGGTGTCACTGAAAACGCTGAAACCGGCGATGGTCGAACATTTACCAAATCCGCCTGAAGTAAATTCAAGGTGTCCACACAACCTGCGTCGGTGCGAATGGTGAGCGTCACGGGGAAGTTTCCAACCTGTGTGTACAAATTAGATGGATTCTGAAGCGTTGATGTATTGCCGTCGCCAAAATCCCACGAATAAAAAATCGATGTTTCCGCATCCGATAAGTCGATGAATTGCGCATTGAATGGAACGCATTGCAATCCCGGTTGAAGTGCAAAATTGATCGTTGGCTCACGGAAAAGATAGATTTCCTGTGTAACCGATTCCACACAATTTTCAAAATTACCCGTCAATGTAATTGGAATCGCCCCCGTCGTGAAAAATTCCACCCCTGGAACGTCCACATTTGTGGAGGAAGGAATCGAAGCATTGGGCCCAAAATTCCAGACGAATGTGGATCCGACAGGTCCGCTCACCGTTCCATCAAAATCGAAACTGTTGCCTGCAATACACAACGAATCTTGCGACGTAAACGCGACCGTAAGCGGTTCATTGAGTGTGATCGTTTCTGTTGTTGTGGCTGTGCAAATCGGACTAGAACTAGCCGTTAAGGTGATCGTATACGTTCCTGCTGATGGAAAATCAAAGGTTGGCTCGAAAGCTGAGCTCACATCCGTTGCTGATCCCGCCACGCCGAAATCCCATTCGTACGTGGTTGAATTGGCGGAACCATTTCCGAAATCAACCGTGAGTCCGTCGCATTCAACCTCGGGAGGAAGTATAATCGCAGCAATGGGTTCTGGGAATACCACAACGGAATTGGTGTAGGTGGCAACGCATGAATTGTCTTCAACCGTAACGGTGATTGGAATCGATCCAGCGGCGGTAAAATTGACCCCGTTCACAACGGCACCAGTTGTCGTAGGACTGGTCGCGTTTGGTCCAAAATCCCAAGTGTAGTTTGCCCCTGCTGGTGCAGTACTCGCAGCAACAAAATCAAAACTATTACCAATAATACAAAGTGAATCGTTTGAGGTATATGAAACCACTATGGGGTTGTTCACAATCACATCCATATACGAAGTGTCGGTGCACGGCCAACCTGGATTTACAACGAGCATCACTTGATATGCACCCGGTCCTGGATAGGTATAGGAAGTTTGAAACGCTGAACTGACATCGGTAGTGATTCCAGGAACACCAAAGTCCCAGAGGTAATTTGTTCCACCATAAGAATTGTTCACAAAATCAACGGTCAATCCTTGGCAATAGTTTAGAAACGTAGGCAGCTGTTCTTGTGTAGGCAAGATACTCTCGAGTTGCAAGTTGCAATTGAACACCCGGAAAAGAAAATCGCGCGTTGTGGAATTGATCACCACCCCATTTCGGAGTTCCTCTACACGGATTCCAACCACGTATAGTCCGACTAAATTTGGTGAAGCGGTGAGCAAGCCTGTAGTTGGATTGATACTTATGGATGCACCAGGTCCTAACGGGTTTGCGGCACTGTGACCAGCATTCCAAACCACAGGAGCATACGGTGGTGGTGGGGAAGGTGCAGGTGCAGGATTAAAACTGGATGCCCCAGAAAACGGTGTAACCAAAGAATAAACGAGTTGATCACCATCGGGATCAGTTGCGCTGTGGTTAAACACCAAATCTTCGTTGTTGCATAACAATTGAGGCGGATAATTCGTGAAACGCGGACTGCTATTTACCCATGCATTTGTTTCAGACCCGGGCACGCGACACGTCAAGGTAAAACCTGTGTCGTCTGGATTCTGAATATTGGAAATGTTTGGGCCTCGACAACAGCGTTGATAAGAAATTGTGTAACCTCCAGGTGTTGGCGGAAGGTTGACAATTGTCGTGTAAATTGCGTTTTCAGTGCAAATATTAGTGGGCGGTGTCACACACGGATTATTGAACACAACTGGAACTCCTTGACTGCCTGGAAACGGAACGAATACTTCCTGAATCAATAAATTATTTTGATTGTAAATGGCAAGATTCAAGGGATTGTCGAATTCCGCACCTGATGAATTGCAATCGCGGTAAACAGAAATGAAGAACCGGTAATTGTTGTTTCCCAAATAATCATAGTAGATATCGCCTCCAACAATGTGGGAAGCACGCGAACTAAAAGCGCTCAAGACCAAGATTATGGAAAAAAATAATTTCATCATTGTTTACTGTAGACGTCAGTTTAGTGCAAAAGTTATTCCAAAAATGGATTTAGTTTTGGCAATTCTTGGAATGCAAAGTTAGGCTTTTTCTAACTTTGGAAACGTATCTATTGGAAAATCAAACGAAAAGCCAGTGGACTCTTGAATTTTCTGCGAAGAAATCCTCCGTTCCACAGCCTCGCTCTCTTCAAAAATGGGTGGTGCAAATCCATAATGTTTCGCCGCTTGATCGTAGTACGCCTTTCGCGTTGGATGTTTTGGAAAGACGACGTTGAACGTGCCCGAAACCTCTACCTTCTCGACGCACAAAAGCATGGCGCGAATTACATCTCCTTGATGCACAAAGTGGATCGGCCCATTCGGATTTTTGACCCCTTTTCTACCCTGCAAAAAGCGGATCGGATGGCGATTTGGCCCCATTAATCCACCCAATCGAAGAATAACATGCGCATGTTTCGAATTCCGGATGATTGTTTCTGCGCGGTTTAAGACCGTGGAATCCTGTTCAGCATTAAACACAAAATCTTCTGCATAATCGCCGGCCTCCTTCGGATAAATCCCCGTTGAACTTGTGAACAAAATGCGCGTATCTTCTGAGAATTGAGCAATCAACTCACGCAACATTCCTTCAAATCGTTCCGGATGCTTGGCGTCAATTGGCGGAAGGGTGATGATCAAAAGATGTGTCTTCGCCGTAATTTCCTTCGGGACATGATTAGACATTTCCAAGTTGAGCGAAAACGGTTGAATTCCTGCTTCAATGAGCGGCTCAAATCCTCCTTCCGAGCGCACAGAACCGTTCACCTTGTGTCCCATTTCCACGAGCGCCTTCCCTAAAGGAACACCGAGCCACCCACATCCAATAATTGTTATCGACAAATCCATTGTTTTCATGGCTACTAAGGTACGAATGATTAAATTCGTAGCATGAATTTTTCGAAGGCATTTGTACGGTTCAATTGGATCACATTGGTCTTGATTTACTTGATCGTTGTAGCAGGTAGTTTTGTACGAATTACAGGTAGCGGAATGGGATGTCCGGATTGGCCGAAGTGCTTTGGACAGTGGATTCCTCCCACGGACGCTTCCGAATTGCCAGCCGATTACAAAGATTCCTACGCAGAAGGACGCGCCAAAAAGGTGGACAAATTCTCGAAATTTTTGACCTCCATTGGATTGGGAGAAACCGCTTCGAAGCTTCAAAACGATCCGGGTTTGATGGACGAAGAGAATTTCAATGTACGACGAACGTGGACAGAATACATCAATCGCTTGTTTGGATTTTTGGCAGGAAATGCCATGCTTTTGGCGTTCTTTTGGATGCTTATTAAGTACCGAAAGCGCAAACTTTTACTCATTGCAGGCTTCAATTTAGTACTCATGGCTATTCAGGCTTGGTTTGGGTCAATCGTTGTGGCAACCAACCTGGTTCCCTGGACAATCACCGTTCATATGCTACTTGCGCTTGTCATTATTGGCTTGCAAATCTACCTCATTCGTCTGATCAGTCCAGCGATGCAAGGTCACCTGAAATTGCCAAAATGGACCTTTTATTTACTCTGGATTTGCTTTGCGATCACCATTTACCAGATGTTCTTGGGTACGCAGGTACGTGAGTCGATCGATGAATTAACCAAATTGGGTTACGGCAGGGAATCATGGACAGAAAAGCTCGGAATGCCATTTTACATTCACCGCAGTTTTTCCTGGTTGGTGCTGGTGTTGCTCACGATTATGGCTTGGATAAACGAACGTGGAGAAAAATTGTTAGCCATTCGCGCCTTGTATGTGGTGCTCGCGCTTGAATTGATTTCTGGCGTATTGCTTGCCAATGCGAACATGCCCGGATTGGTTCAAACCGCTCACCTCATTTTTGCGACCATTCTATTTGGAATTTTAACCATGGGTGTGATTCGCGGGAAATCGATGGGGAATGTGAGTGCTTAGCTTGTTCACTTTCCAGATAGCGATCACCCGATAAATTGCATTTCTGCTCGATGGCATGCTGGAGCTCAAAAAACTTCATTGGAATAAATTTGACAATTCGTATTAGTATACTACCTTTGCACCCGCGCATTTCCGTCATAGGATTCGCCCAATAAAAAATCTACGCAAGTAGTCGGTCCTATAGCTCAGCCGGTTAGAGCATCTGACTCATAATCAGAGGGTCCCTGGTTCGAGCCCAGGTGGGACCACAAAAAAGTCTTGTTTTGCAACAAGGCTTTTTTTTGTCACATTTGGGCGAGAAGTTTATGCCGAGTGGAGCGCAGCGGAACCGAGGCAAGCCCATGTGAAGAGAAAGCGCAGCTTTTGAAGAGGGAGCATCGATTTGCAAAATCGGCGATGCGAGCGACCACAACCCCGACGATAGTGTCGATTTTTTTTATCCCAGCGGGCGAGAAGTTTATGCCGAGTGAACTGATAATGATTCCCTACTCCCGTTCCAGCATCTCAATCGTCTCCTGCACTTTCCCTTCAACACCTGTTTCCAACGGCTTCACAATTTTCAACTCTGCAGGCTGTCCATACAAATCTGGTTGCAAGTATTTTCCTTGGTTCCATGATTCTTTGTCTACTTCCACTTGCTTGGATTCGGGGTGTTGTTGCAAATACGGATCGTTGCGCTGTCCAACGACTGTCCACGAAACTTCCATTCCGGGCAATCCTCCTCCGATGATGAACGTCCCGTCAACCAATTTTTTCTTGATGAACAAAGGGGCAAAGCCTCCGATTGGTGTGAGTTGGTAACTGTAGTTGGTGTTCACCGCTTCCACGTAATCGGGCATCGTGACGATGGCTTCTCCGTTGGCATCAAACGGCTCTGTTCCGCGGTACATGTTCAACACTTCGTTGGATTCAATGCTATAATGTCTCAAGTATTTGTTGGCGGGATCAAGCGGGTGATCGATGGAAAAAGCCTTCGTTCCAGCCGCGCCAAAATCGCCGTTGGCATAGACGGAGTAACCCATTGGATCAGTTTGATCGCCCCAGACGCCGATGTAGCCGTAACCGTAGGTTCCAACAGCATTTCCTAGCGGTCCAATCGCGTCGTAATTTCTCCCATAAACCCCAAATCCGAGCTGATAGTTGGTTTCTCCAACCGTACCGGAGTGACCAATTCCATAGGTTCCCCAGCCGCCTGCGGTTCTCAAGTTGCTGCCGTAAAGTGCTGATGCTGCCGTTGCTGTTGCCACCACTTGACCCGAAACGGCATACGCGCCACCTGTGGAATTTCCTACAATGGCTGCCGTGAGATTACTCGTGGCGTTCGTGGATGCCTGAATGGGCGAAAACGTATTCGCTGCATTCATGGAAGTTGCCAACACGCCAACACCCGTATTTGTTGTGGCAGCGCGAAGTCCTACCCCGTTAGCCGTTGCATTGGTGAGTTCCACCGCGCCAGCGTCCGTTGTGATGATGCGTCCAGCACCCGGTCCTCCCTGATCGTACGCTTGGTCCAAGGTGTTTCCAGAAATGGGAAGCGTGATGGTATTTCCACTGGAGATGGTCAAACTTTGTCCCACCAAAGAAAGGGTTTGCAACTCATTTGTAGGGTTCGCATCGGCATCGTTCACCGCATCGTTCGTCACGCTTTCTGCTCTTTTCGCATACAATGCGTAGGGCACACTCATCAATTGGGTTGTTCCCAAAACGGAATAGTTCGTCCCACCCGCAACATCTGCGGCGGTTTCAATGAAAAACGGTCCAACTGCCCAGTTGATCGCTGAGAAATTATTGACGGTTGTTCCCGTGCCAATTTTGAGATTCACCAAACCAAAATCGTTGGTGGCAGCAGCAAATGTTTCTTGATAAACTGACGTTCCACCAATGGATCCTTGCTGAATGGTGATGCGAATCCCGACAGCCTGATTGATCAATATGTTACTGGAAGCATCGCGCACAACGGCTTGATAATTAAATCCTTCGGGGGCTTGTCCAAACGTGAACAACGAAAGCGTGGCAGTTGCCAAAACGGTGAAAATAGCTTTGAAAATCATAGGGCATGGATGTTTGCAGACCCGATACAGCTACTCGAAAAGTGCTGAATCAAGTTGTAAGTAGTAATAAAGACGAACGACTTCTTCATAAGTTGATGCGTTTAGACTAAAGTACGGTTAATTTTTGGAAAAGCTTCATTTCACGCTACGTGTTGCTCAGCATGGGCGAGATAGTTTTGTGGCTCTAAAGTTGGCGCACAAAAAAAGCCCTAACAGTTCCTGTCAGAGCTTAAACTATATCGTAGTTTGATCTTATTCTTCTGTGTCTTCCAAAATTCTCTTTGGACGCAATTTCTCGAGCGCACCCAATGTAATCCAATAAGGAAGTATGAATCCCATAAGGAAAACTAACAGCCAAAATGCCATTCCACCAATAAAAAGGAAAAGTACTATACCGAAAACGCTCATCTCTTACTATTTTTGTGTTTGCTTTACGGCGATAAAATTAATGAAATAATTCTAATAAGCAATACCACAATTATGGAATATCGTATCGAAAAAGATACCATTGGTGAGGTGAAAGTGCCTGCCGATAAATACTGGGGAGCGCAAACAGAGCGTTCACGCAACAATTTTAAGATCGGTCCGTCGGCTTCCATGCCTTTGGAAATTGTGTATGCATTCGCCTATTTGAAAAAAGCGGCGGCACACGCAAACTGCGATTTGGGCGTGTTGGATGCAGTACGACGCGATTTAATCTCTGCTGCTGCTGATGAAATCATTGCTGGAAAATGGGACGATCAATTTCCATTGGTAATCTGGCAAACGGGCTCTGGAACGCAAAGCAACATGAACGTGAACGAGGTCATCGCACACCGCGCGCACGTGCTCGAAGGAAAAAAAATTGGTGAGGGTGAAAAAACGATCTTGGCGAATGATCACGTGAACATGTCACAGTCGAGCAACGATACCTTCCCAACGGGAATGCACATTGCGTGCTACAAAAAAATCATGGACGTGACGATTCCAGGTGTTCAACAATTGCGCGATACATTGGCAGCAAAATCTGCGGAGTTCATGGATGTCGTGAAAATCGGTAGAACCCACTTGATGGATGCTACGCCACTCACGCTTGGACAAGAGTTTTCGGGCTATGTTTCCCAATTGGATCACGGGTTGAAAGCCTTGAAAAATACCCTTCCTCACTTGGCAGAATTGGCATTGGGTGGAACGGCAGTAGGAACTGGTTTGAACACTCCTAAAGGATACGACGTGCTCGTCGCACAAAAAATTGCTGAGTTCACGGGCTATCCCTTCGTGACGGCGGAGAATAAATTTGAAGCCTTGGCGGCACACGATGCGATGGTGGAAACACACGGCGCATTGAAGCAATTGGCAGTTTCTTTGAATAAAATCGCGAATGATATCCGCATGATGGCATCAGGTCCTCGCTCTGGAATTGGTGAAATTATCATCCCTGCAAACGAACCGGGATCGTCAATCATGCCAGGAAAAGTAAACCCAACACAAGCCGAAGCCATGACCATGGTCTGCGCACAAGTGATGGGGAATGACGTTGCCATGACAGTTGGTGGTACTCAAGGTCACTACGAGTTGAATGTCTTCAAACCAATGATGGCGGCAAACATGTTGCAAAGTGCGGCATTGATTGGCGACGCATGCGTTTCCTTCGATGAACACTGCGCACAAGGAATTGAGCCAAACCACAAACGCATTCAGGAGTTGTTGAACAATTCGCTGATGTTGGTGACGGCATTGAACCCGAAAATTGGTTACTACAAAGCGGCAGAAATCGCGAACACAGCCCACGAAAATGGAACGACCTTGAAAGAAGAAG
>JBFYPU010000161.1:0-3109 GCA_041303175.1 Crocinitomicaceae bacterium
TGTTTGCACTACAGGGATTTCGATCAGCAGGAACCTTCGATTTAACAGTCAAAATCACGCATCTTGGAAATACAAAAGGTGCAGTGGAAATTGGACTTTACAATAAAAGTGATCATTTCCCATCACCAGGTATGCAATGGAAAATGGCACGACCAACCGTCAATGGAAATTGTGTTACCTATCATTTCAGAGACTTACCTGCGGGTGATTATGCTATCGCGACATATCACGACGAAAATGGCGACGGAAAATGCAATAAAAACATGTTTGGAGTTCCAACCGAAGCGTATGCCTTTTCGAACGACGTACGTCCATTTTTAAGCGCTCCGAATTTTTCATCGTGCCGATTTTGGGTAACCGAAAACAAAACCCTCAACATTAAAATGGTCTATTGACGCCGCGACTTAATTTCGGAATTCACGTCCGTTGATGTACAAGGTATACGTACTATTGAATGACTCCATGAGCACAGCACTTCCGTAAATTGTAAATTTCACATCCATCAAATTGCTTAGGGTTTTCACTTTGCCGTCAATAAGAGCATCAACGCCTCCCATCATATTTGTGAAGACAATGACATCGTTTTTCAACTGGTAATTTTTAACGATGAATTTCGCTAATTCAACCTTTACACCGTTAGAATAGCCATAAGTAAATCCATTTTCCGTCCAAATTGCGACATCATCTTTCACCTCATAAAATGAAGCTCCGAAATTTGTAAGTTTCTGAGACGTTCCATTTTGATAGATCATTAAATCATTGTTTTGATTTTCATAGAGCACAAATCCGCGCCCTACCTGATAACTATTCATAGCAAAATCCTCAACGTCTAAAAATTCTCCATTTTCAAAAATCGCGAACGAGCCATTAATGGGATCATTGAATGCCACTAGATCTGTTCCTACACTAAAATCAAAGGGTTTGTGCCATACATCCAACTCAAAAATTTCACCATGCCAGAACACCTTATTAAAGTTACCATTGTCGCGAAAGGCAATAATGTTTTCTCCTACCTTGTCTGGCATCAGCACCTCCCCTGTCGACTTAAACAATTCGTGGATTTGTCCCTTATAATAGACGTTCAAGGTATTGAAGCGAGTATCATTAAACACCACAAGGCTATCACGCAACACGTATTTATCAGCAAAATAGGTCAATGTTCTCATCTCACCAGCATCCCATAGATTGAGTGTTGGTCCAATTTTCCAAATCATTAACTGGTCGGAAACCTCGTATTCTGCTTGCACGTTGGCAATGTTTTTTGGCTCTGTTCCATCGAAAACACGGAGGTTTCCCCGGTAGTCGATATACGCCACCACATCGTCACCAGCCTTAAATTCGTTGATGCGTTGAAATTCTATTTGGCGAAAAAATCCATTTTGATAGCTTTTGAAAAATCCACTAAAATCAACAAAAGGAATCACATTTTGAGCGGATGCTCCGAAGATGAAGGTTGACAAGAAAAGTAAGGATAGACAATAGTTCATGATTCAAAGTTAAACAAAATTCGCGCCAAGTGGGCAAGCTATACGAACTAAGCCTCACCTTCTACCATTCATGTGCAATTTTGCCCATTGATCCAAAAGCCAAAATTAGTAAGATAATTCTCAGTAAATTGCGCTGTTTATTAATTATGAAAACAATGAAATACATTCTTTTAACTGGGATTTGTTCCATGTTGGCGTTCGTTGGAAACAGTCAACGCGAAATTGAGTACCTTGAATACGACTTGGACAATGGGATTCACGTCATTTTGCACGAGGAGCACGCCACTCCAATTATCGCAGTTTCGGTGCTCTACCATGTAGGATCGAAGAATGAAAATCCGGACAGAACTGGTTTCGCACACTTTTTCGAACACCTTCTGTTTGAAGGATCGGCGAATATTGGTCGCGGCGAATACAGTGAACTCGTAGAAAAAAATGGGGGAACCTTGAATGCGAATACATCGCAAGACCGAACGTTCTACTATGAAATTCTTCCCTCGAATCAATTGGAGCTAGGAATTTGGTTGGAAAGTGAAAGAATGTTACATGCACGTGTCGACAGTTTAGGGATTGAAACCCAACGCAGCGTTGTGAAAGAAGAAAAACGCCAACGTGTAGACAATGCGCCATACGGTTCATTTATTACGGAAATGTTTTCGCGCATGTTCAAGGTGCATCCCTACAATTGGGTGCCGATTGGAAGCATGGAACATTTGGATGCGGCGCAAGAAATAGACTATGTGAACTTTTACCGAACATTTTATGTGCCTGCAAACGCTACCTTGTCCATTGCTGGAGATATCAATATTGCGGAGACCAAGGCATGGATCAACAAGTATTTTGGTTCGATACCGAAAGGTGAGGCGATCAATCTATACCGAGATGTGGAAAATCTTTCCGATGAAGCGTTCATGACAAAGTATGGTGCTGCGAGAGCCAGTTTTGACTTGAAAAATTTCGGTTCTCCAACTGATGCCAAGGCGAAAGAAGTATTGAAAAAATATAGCTCAATGCCAATTACCATTCCTCGACCAGAGAAAGCGAAAGAAAAATTGACAGGTGTGACACGAGATGTAGTTTACGATAACATTGAACTCCCAGCACTTTTTATGGGCTACCAATTTCCAGATCAAACACACCCAGACTACCACGCACTGGAGATGATGAACGAAGTGCTTTCTGGTGGTGCAAGTTCGCGCATCAATAAAAGTTTGGTGGAAAAACAACGTTTGGCGCAGTTTGCATTTTCATTTATTTATGGTTTGGAGGACGCTGGCGTAGGCATTTTTGCTGCGATTGCTGCTGAAGGAAAAGACTTGGACTCGATTCAACTGTCTTTTGATGCGCAGATAGATCTCATCAAGTCGGAATTGATTTCAACCGCAGAGTTTGAAAAAATTCGCAACCAATATGAAAATCAATTTATTTCTACCAATTCAACCATTGCTGGAATTGCTGAAAGCTTGGCTGATTATCATGTTTATGGTGGTAATGCCGCAAAAATCAACACGGAATTGGCTTCTTATTTGGCCGTGACACGCGAAGATATTCAGCGAGTTGCGCGAAAATACCTCACCCAGGAAGCACGCGTCATCCTTCAGTATTTGCCAAGGGAACAGAAC
>JBFYPU010000162.1:0-5344 GCA_041303175.1 Crocinitomicaceae bacterium
AGCCATTACGATGCGATCTATCGCTGAGGAACGTCGGACTGGAACCATCGAATTGTTGTTCACACGCCCCATTTCTGACTTGAAAATCATTCTCGCAAAATACTTCGCGGGAGTTACATTGGTCATCGTTGCACTTCTGCCAACCATGGTTTACTATATTTCTATGTATAATCTCGGAAATCCAGTTGGAATCATAGACGGCGGCGCAGCATTCGCTTCGTATATCGGACTAATTCTGTTAGGATCAACCTTTGTGGCAATCGGAATTTTTGCCTCCTCGCTTACGAGCAGCCAAATTGTGGCGTTCATCTTAGCGATGTTTCTCTGTTGGCTTTTCTACCAAGGATTTGAATTGCTCGGATCCTTTAACTTGATGGGGAAATTTGACTCGGTTCTCAAATACTGCGGGATCACCTATCACTATGACGGCATCAAGCGCGGAATGATCGACACCAAGAACATCGTTTATTTCTTGACGATTATCACCTTATTCATCTTTGCTGCACTCACAGTGATTAAATCCTTAAAAAAATAATCATGGCAGAGAAAAAACGCATCATTTCAGGATTTTACAATTGGACACTGCTCGCTATCGTGCTGACGGCGGTAATACTCGTAAACATTGTCAGTTCGTTCGTGTATCGCCGAATTGACATCACCGAAGACCAACGTTATTCACTTTCCCCAGGAACGCAAGAGTTTCTAGCAAAAACGGATGGATTGAAAGGACGTGTGAACATCAAAATCTATTTGGAAGGGAATTTGCCCTCAGAAGTCAAGCACTTTCGGGATGCGATTGAGGATAAATTGAAGGAGTTTAAGCAATACGCTGGCGATCGAATAGAATACCAATTCATTGATCCACACGCTGGAACAGAAAAAGAAAATCAAGCGCTTTTCCAAAATCTATTCGCAGAAGGAAAGGGAATTCTTCCCATGGAGGTCTTGTATGAAAAAGATGGTGCAAGCAATAAAATGTTGCTTTGGCCAGGCGCAATCATCGAATATGATGGGTCGACATCAAACGTGATTCAATTTCTTCCCGGTTCAAAATCCGCGGAGCCGTATCGGATTCCAGACATCGTCGGCATGCTTCCCAACTCGATCAACAACCTCGAATACATGCTATTGACATCGCTGCGTCGTGCTACAGCATCTACGAAGCTTCGCATTGGTTTTCTGCAAGGCCATGGTGAACTTCAATACAAAGAAACACAGCGCGTTAGAGCGATGATTTCCCCCTATTTCGCCATAACGGATGTTGTGCTGAACGACTCGCTTGGTGCGCTGGAGAACATTGATGGACTGATCATTGCACGACCACGTACAGAGTTTAGTGATAAAGATTTATACCTCATCGATCAATTTGTGATGCGCGGTGGTCGTTTGATGTGCTTCTTGGATAAACTTGATCTGAACGAAGACACCTTGCGCAGAAATGGGCAAACCCACACGACGCGCTACGATCTTGGTTTGGACAATATGCTCTTCGATTACGGTTTGAAATTGCAAGACAATTACGTCATGGATGTCGAATGTGCCTACCGAATTGCACCCTACTCTGAAAGTGGACGCATACAATGGTTCTACCATGTTTTTGGATCGCCCACACTTCACCCAATGACTAAAAATTTGGAAAAAATTTCGATGCCATATACGAGCGAAGTAGAATTTGTAAACAATAAACCCAACATTGCTCTCACCCCAATTTTGACTTCGAGTACGAACTCCATCGAATCCGGTTCAGCGCCAATGATCAACCTGATGATGCCGATCAATTATGGTGAGAATCCTCAATTAGCTGCAGATCCAAAAAATCCAATTAACAAAAAATGCCTTGCGGGCTTGGCAGAGGGAACGTTTGACTCCTATTTCAAAAATAGAATTGTTGGTGAATTTGCGAACAATCCAGTCTCTGGTTTTATCAAAAAAAGTAAGTCTGAAGGAAAAGTACTGCTTGTAGGCAATGGCCGTTTCATCGCGAACAAATACGACTCCATGATGGACCAAAATGGCGCCATGAGATACCGGCCAAGACAGATCAACGACCTTCAATTTAACGAAGATATGATGCGAATGCGCATGCCTCACTTCTTTGGAAACCAAGAGTTCTTCCAAAATATTGTGGATTACATGATGGGGGAAAATTCGGTTTTGGACATTAGAAGTCGACAAATCGATATGCATCAAATGGACAAAGAAAAAATTACGCGCGACGCATCCTTCTACAAGTTTATAAACGTTTTACTTCCTATAAGCATGATTTTATTGCTCGCCTTTGGAATGAATTTTCTGCGAAAACGTAAATACGCATAATCGAATTTCTTATGAAAAAAATCATCATTCTTGTCATCTCCATTGCTGTGCTTGCAGGATTGGGTTGGTACATTTCAACACTCTTTGAAACAAAGGGGAAATCAGACACAGAACTTATCGATTTTGCCATTAAAGACGTTGAATCCATTGATAGAATCATCATTACGGACAAGGCAAATCGCTCGTTTGAAGTGCACCGAAAAGGTAGAACTTGGCTAGACAAAGACGGGAATTGCGTCGTGCCAGAAAACGTGACCAATCTCCTTGATGCCTTCAAAAACATTGAATTCAAAGGGTACTTACCGGACAATTCACACAAGAATTACAACAACATGATGGCGGCACAAAACATCAAAGTTGAAATCTTCCAAAACGGCGAATGGACAAAAACCTGGTACATCGGCCCTACATCTCCAGATCATTACAGTCAAATTATGCTTCTCGATTCGAAAGAGTATGGGAAAAGTACTCACCCTGTACAAATGAAAGTGAAGGGCATGAATGGCATCTTAGAACCTCGATTTTTCGCAGATCCGCGCTTGTGGGCATGCACCGATGTGTTCAAAGTTCCGATGGAAAAAATCGCACGTGTGGAAGTCAATTACGTAGGTGAAAAAGCGCGAAGTTTTACGGTGACCAAAAAAGGTACCGACATGAAGGTATATCAAGGCAATCAGCTACTCCAAAATGTGGAAAGTCGAATGATCTTTAGTTATTTACAGAATTACAAGAAAATACATTACAACTTGCGCAATTTTGAGCTGACCCAAACGCAAATTGACAGCTTAAAGCGCACGACTCCCTTTGTCATTTTGACGGTTGAAGAAACCAATGGAAAAAAGACAAAACTTCGATGTTTCAAAGCAAAAAAGCCGATCAATGAGCAGGTTGCGGGGCAAGAAGTCATGAATTCAGATCGCGATAAATTTTGGTGCGAACTCCCAGATGGCTCTATGGTAAAATGTCAATACTTCGTCTTCAATCCACTCTTTTTTGGTCACATATATTTCCCAATGGATCAGAGCAAATTCACGACTTACGATGGAATCGTTCCATTGGATTCACCGTATTACGACGAATGATTAGGCTTGGCGTATTAGTGTTAATAACTCGCTGAAAATAGTAACTTTCCAAACGCGGTGGATGCATGGATTTTGGTAATTTTGAGGGTTGATCTAAATAGTCAGATAATGAACTTTGTAATTTCAAGTGCTACCCTTCTCAAACATTTGCAAGGCATTTCAGGTGTTTTGAGTACCAGTAACACACTACCAATACTCGATAATTTTTTGTTTGAAATCCATGACGGTCGCTTGACAGTCTCCGCGTCGGATCTTGAAACAACGATGCGCACTACCTTGGATGTTGAAGCAAAAGAAGAGGGAAAAATTGCTATTCCAGCGAAACTTTTGTTGGATGTATTGAAAAATTTGCCAGATCAGCCGTGCACTTTTCTAATCAGTGCCGATACGAATGCAGTAGAAATTGCCTACGACAACGGGAAATCGAAAATGGTTGGTTTTGATGGAGATGATTTTCCGCGCACACCCGCTTTAGAAAAGTCAAATTCAATCCGCATTTCAGGAAGCATCATTTCCAATGCAATCAATAAAACATTGTTTGCAACGGGTGTAGATGATCTTCGTCCCGTAATGAGTGGTGTTTTTTGTCAATTTTCACCCGAAAGCATCACATTTGTTGCTACAGATGCGCACAAATTGGTTCGCTACACACGCACGGATTCTCAAGCAGAAGGAAGCTCAGCGTTCATCCTCCCGAAAAAACCCTTGAATTTATTGAAAGGAAATTTGAAAGGTGACGAAGAAGTGAAATTGGAATACAACGATTCAAATGCCGTGTTCACTTTCAACGACCTTGTTCTCGTCTGCCGATTGATCGACGGGAAGTATCCAAATTATGAAGCCGTTATTCCGAAGGAAAATCCGAACGTTTTGACGATTGATCGTCTGCAATTTTTGAGCTCCATTCGACGCGTATCGATCTTCGCAAACAAAACGACACACCAAATCAAATTGAAATTGGCTGGAGCTGAATTGTCGCTCTCTGCTGAGGATGTCGATTTTGCAAATGAAGCAAATGAGCGCTTGACGTGTAATTATTCGGGTGAAGACATGGAGATTGGTTTCAATTCACGCTTCCTAATGGAAATGCTGAACAACATTGATTCTGCCGATGTTCGCCTAGAAATGAGCGAGCCAAGTAGAGCTGGACTGTTGATTCCGGCTGACATGTCTGAAGATGAAGATATTCTAATGTTGGTGATGCCAGTGATGCTGAACCGATAAACTATATTCTACACAAAAAATCCTCGCTCCGATTCATTCAGGGCGAGGATTTTTTTTGAATCTCTTTCGATTTAATTGCTCTTTTTGATTTTTCGAAGCATCGCTTTGGAAGAACCTCGAAAGGAGCTTCTTAACGATGATTCGTCACCACGAGTAGGCTTTGTGGTACGAACGGATTGTCTACTAAACACTACGGCGTTAGTCTCCATATCCTCCAACGAGTTCGTGATATTCATGCTTGACGTTGCTGTATTCACTGGCTGCCCTGATAGAACACCAACAAATCCAACGCCAAGTGCTAGCTCATCACTCATGATAAATGTTCGCGTCAACGATCCTCTCACAACGTGTGTCACACCAAGCGCTTCCGCAAGTTGCTCATTCGTCAAAGTTGTAACCGTCGCGTCGATCCCGGCTTTTCTGAGCATAGCATCTATTTGTACCTGTCCGATCACATTGATGTCTAAGTAGGCGTATTTTCGCTTATTCGACTCTTTGGTCAAATAATTAATCATCGAAGTTTGATAAATTTCCCCATCTAAGCGCGTTGCCTCAAGAATCTGCTCGGGAGTTTCAAATTTCTTTGGAATTCTACCTTGATAATTGACAGAATACGGCAAAACTGCAATGGTTATGGATGAAAAGGCCGTAATGGCAAATCCGATGACAACGATGAGTGTAAGTAATGCTTTTTTCATAGGTGACAGATTTATCGTTAACAC
>JBFYPU010000163.1:0-2886 GCA_041303175.1 Crocinitomicaceae bacterium
TTTAGACGATCACCGGTTCCCTGCCCGACTCTGTCAGTCAGGCGGGGAATCCAGTATTCCCCACAGATAAAAAGCTTCACATTGGTGAAGCTTTTTTTATGACCACAATTTTCTCGCATCGTACCAAGCTCCGCAATTACACTTGAGTGTTGCACTAAAGCTTTCTGAATGAAATTTAGCATCGAACAGCCGTTTTTAAATCGATACTAGCTCCTGAAAAACTCAAACAATCATCTATTTTTGCACCATGGCCAATCATCACTTTCGTTTGGATCAATTCATCGACTTTCACACGCATCAAGCGCGAGAAGGCGAGCATTTGGACACATGCGAAATCGTTTCTTCTCCCAAGGTTTTGGAACGTCGTTTCACGTTGGAACGGCATCCTTGGGCCACAGCATCTTTGATGTCTGAATTTGAAGCTGACGTATTTCGAACGCAATTGCACGCGCCGACTTGCTTGGGACTAGGAGAAATTGGCTTGGATAAATTGAGAGGTCAACCCATTTCTGAACAAATGGAAATTCTTCGGCAACTTTTATGGATTGCGCAGGAGGAGAAAAAATCGGTGGTGCTCCATTGCGTGAAGGCGTTTGATGAGCTTATTGCGCTGAAAAAGGAATTTGGTGGGATCGAAAATTGGGCGATTCACGGATTCAATAAGCATCCAGCATTGGCAAGACAACTGGTTGACCACGGTTTTTATCTTTCTATCAATCCTGCTGAAATCGTCAATATCAATGCCCTACTCGCTTTGATCCCGCTGAATAAATTGTTTATAGAAACGGATGATCGTATGGATTTAATCAAAGAAAATTACCTTTGTGTCGCTGAGGCACTGTCGATGAATTTGGACCCATTGAAAGCGCAGCTCGTAACAAACGCAAACGTATTTTTTAGACATGGGTAATTGGTTGGAACGCACAGAATTGCTGATTGGAAAGGAATCTATGCAGAAATTACACACGGCAAATGTGCTGATTGTGGGGCTCGGTGGTGTGGGTAGCTACGCGGCTGAAACACTCGTGCGCGCTGGTGTGGGAAACATCACCATTATTGACGGCGATGATGTGGATCCGACCAATAAAAACAGACAATTGCAAGCTTTGAACTCAACCGTTGGCAAGCAAAAAGCACACGTTTTGCACGATCGTTTCTTGGACATCAATCCTGAATTGAACATTATCGTGATCGACGAATTCATGCAACCTGAGGTCATGGAACAATTTCTGCTCAAAAACCGCTTTGATTTCGTATTGGATTGCATCGACAGTGTGACACCAAAATTGAGTTTGATTCTCACGTTACGCCGTCACAAATATAAGTTCATTTCCTCAATGGGTGCAGGCGGAAAAATGGATCCAACGAAGATTCGCATTGCAGATATCAGCCAAACGAAGGAGTGCAAATTCGCGCAACACGTGAAGAAACGCCTCAAAAAGATCGGTGTCCGCGAGAAAGTGTTGGTGGTGTACAGCGAAGAAATTCAGAAATCGGATTCACTGCAACTTACGGACGGAAGGAACTTCAAAAAATCATTTTACGGAACGATTTCCTATATGCCAGCGATGTTTGGAATGACAATGGGATACGAAGTACTACGACGCTTAATGAAATAAGTACGACCCCATCTAAATCAACTACTCTTCGTTACTTATCGAATTTCCAACCAATACGATCCACCGTGGCGCTCCACGCCTACCAAATTCGGGTGATCCCAAATCGGCTCGATGAGTTCAGAAAGTTCCTTGTCTTCGGAGATGAAATAATTGGGTAAAATCGTTGCGTATTTTTCTGGATTTGCCAAGATGTAGAAAGCTAAACCATACTGTTCTGTGTAGAAGCGATCGCACATAAACTGCGGGTAATCGTAGGGCAAATAGATGTCATGGATGTGCACGATTACCCCTTTTTTCAACTTTGGCAGAATTTCCATGAAGAACACCATCGAATCCGAATTGGGCAAAATGCGGTGCGAATTATCAATGAATAAAATATCACCTGCTTCGAGTCCGAGAATTTCGGAATAATCGATGTTTTCAAAGGGCTGACGAATAATTTTATCGGCCAGGTTATCAATTTCCGCGCGCGGCATAGGATCAATGGAGGTGATTTCCGTTGCCAACGAATTGTCCTTTTTTGATCGAAACGCGACCTTGGTTGAATTTCCTGAACCAACCTCGACATAGCGTTTTGGTTGTTTAATGGCCATCATGGCGTAAATTCCAACGATATCTAGACCTGGAAGCATCCCGTTATTCCATCCTGGAGAGCTCAAATCGGTTTCTTGCTCCAGTTTATTGATGTCCTGAATATTGTCTTTCAACTGCAATGTTTGCGTTAAAAAGTCGCGGTATTCGTCCCTGTTTCTATCAATGATGGCATAAAGTTCACCGTGCGGCGGTTTACCATGTCCATATCTTGGCACCATGTTCACGGGATATTCCGAAAAAAATGTTTGAAATTTTGGCGATAAGAAGCGGTACAGCTTTTTCATGTCAACGGAAATTTAGCAGCCCAACGAATACAGGGCGCACAAATTTATCAAAGATTTTAGAAGTATGGCTCCCCAAAGCCAGGGAATGCATAGAAATGAAAATGATTGTGTTGAAAACAGACACATTATGAAGTTTGGAGGATTCTCAAAATGTTGTAACTTAGCCAGATTATTTAACAAACTAAAACTATGAAAAGACTATTACTATCTTTCGCTATGACCGTTCTTACAGGTTTAGCAGCCACTGCGCAATGTACTCCAGACCCGCAATTTACAGAACCAGGTGTTTATCCAGACAGTGCAACAGGATTTGCTTCTGCATGTGTTGGCGTTGCGTATGATCAATTGATTACAAACGTAGTTCCTGTTGACACAACTACGTTCATCGG
>JBFYPU010000164.1:0-4912 GCA_041303175.1 Crocinitomicaceae bacterium
TGGAGTTCGAATGCTACGCAATCTCTTGGCGATCAAGATATCTTGGGATTTTATGACGAGCGAATTTATAGTCTTGATGGAACTTCGTTTGTCCCTGGTGTGGAGCAACAGCTGAGTAATACGTCATTTCAGCGAATCACAACCCTTCAAACAGATGTGGAAGCCATTTTTGAGAAAATTCACGCCCGCATGGAAACGGGCGTAAAAGCCATTATCGCCAATGACGAAATTCACACATCTTCAGAACGCTACGACACGGCGTTGAATCAATTTGTTCCAGATACCTTGGCTGATTTTGATTACATCTACGACGAGCAGATTTATAGTGTTTATGGAACGTTTGGTCAGCAATTGGGCAAATTCAGCTACCAAGGTGGATTGAGGGGTGAATTCGCTAAACAAGTTCCCAATTTGACGTCAACAGGTGAAAAATACGACAACACCTACTTGAACCTCTTTCCGTCGGCGCATACGAAATACAAACCCAACAAGTCCACAGAGTTTAGTTTGAGCTACAGTCGACGTATCAACCGCGCGAAATCAGACCAATTGAATCCCTTCACGAGTTATGCGGATCCCTTCAACCTTCGACGTGGAAACCCTGCCTTACAGCCCGAATACATCAACTCCTATGATTTTAGCTATTCGCAAATTGCGAAGAAAGTTACCTTCACCGCGAGTGCCTATTATCGTGCGACATCAGATGTCATCAACCGCGTGAAAGAATTTACGGAAGACAATGCTGCGACCATCACTTACGCGAATATTGACAAAAGTCAAAGCACAGGTTTGGAAACAATTTTACTCTTAAGACCATATTCTTGGGTGAAATTGACAGGTTCATTTAACGGGAGCTACATCAACTATGTGAACTCAGATACCACAGTGAACTGGAACAACAGTGGATTTATCTGGGGAACGAAATTCGCGTTGAGTTTTGAATTTTGGAAAAAGACAGCCACCCTGCAATTCAATGGAAATTACAATGCACCGAGAGTAACACCTCAAGGAATCGTTTTTCAACGATCGGCTCTTGACGTTTCCTTTGAAAAGCAATTGTTGAATCGAAGATTATCGCTTGGAGCAAGAGTGACCGATGTCTTTGATACCAAGGGATTCGAAATGGACTTCGATCGAGACGGCATCACGCAGCACTCTGAGTTTAAGTGGTTGACAAGAAGATTTTATATCTCGGCGAGTTACCGTTTTGGGAAACAGGATGCCAAATTGGGTAATCGTCCTACGCGCAGTGATGGTGGTGGAGATGATTGATTTTTCGCATCAAAGCCCTTTAAAAATGGGATGTGTTCAAAAAAATATCTGCTAATTACAGTATATTCCAAATTATCTTTTAATTACGGTATATTTGAAAAAATTATCTGCTAATTACGGTATATTTTTAATTATCTGCTATTTACGGTATATTTGTCATTATACGCGAAATTGCGTATCTTCATATTAAATGAATCAATATGTGGGCGATTATCACCGGTGACATCATAAACTCACGTGCCATAGACGCACAGCAGTGGATGGAAAAGCTGAAGGAAACCTTGAATTCCATTGGCAAAGAACCCATCGATTGGGAAGTGTATCGAGGGGATAGCTTTCAATTGAGGGTTCCAGCTTGCGATGCTTTATTGATCGCCCTTCTCCTAAAAACCACCATTCGCCAATTCAAGGAGTTGGACATCCGCCAAGCAATCGGAATAGGGGAAATTACCTACGAAGCAAAACGCATTACAGAATCCAATGGTTCCGCATTTATTCGCTCTGGTGAATGCTTTGAAACCCTCAAGAAAGAAACAATTGCGCTTTCATCGCCATGGAGCGATTTTGACCGCGTCATCAACACGATGTTGCCCTTGGCTGCACTCACGATGGATAATTGGACGCCAACGTCTTCCGAAACGATAAAGAAAAGCCTCGAAAATCCAGAAATGCGGCAAACAGATCTCGCTATTAGCTTAGATAAAAGTCAAAGTAATGTGAGCGCAGATTTGAAACGCGGTGGATACGATGAAATTCAAAAGATGGTACACTACTTTAACCAAGAAATCACCACTCGATGCTCGCGCTAGGATTGAAATTTTTGTTGGCTCACCTGATTGGAGATTTCGTTTTTCAACCCGATAAATGGGTGAAAGACAAGCAGAAATATAAGCATAAATCCAGTAAATTATACCTCCACATTGCTGTTCACGCCCTGGCACTTTTGATCCTCCTCCAGTTTGATTTTACCTATTGGCTGGGAATCGGCATCAGCCTCATTTCACACCTACTTATTGACATAGCCAAACTATACGCACCCAAAAAAATGAATGGTGCATGGTTGTTTGTGCTTGATCAAGCTTTGCATGGACTGATCATTCTTTGTGTTGTGTGGCTGTATTTTCCCTTTCGCTGGTCGCTGGATTTCATTTACACTCCTGCGTTTTTAATCCTCCTCGTTGCCATTTTGATGATCACATCCGTGGCGTCCATTCTACTTCGATTTTTAATGGCCAATTGGAAAACACAAGAAGAATCAGAAGGATCACTGAGAAACGCTGGATCCTACATCGGAATGCTCGAACGCTTGTTCATTTTTGGATTCGTGGTCATTGATTACTGGGAAGGGATAGGATTTTTATTGGCAGCAAAATCCGTTTTCCGCTTCGGCGATTTAACGAATGCAAAAGACCGAAAATTGACCGAATATATCTTGATCGGAACGTTGTTGAGCTTTGGAATTGCCATTCTCTTTGCAAGTGTATACATGGCCGTGCTGGCGCGCATGCACTAACACAAATTCGCCATAAAAGGGATATGCACTTTGCGAAACATTGAAGAGTGATTAGAAAAAGTAGCCGAGTCTCGCAGCTAACGACCAACTGAATGGGATCATGTAATTTTCACCACCGTAAACGGTTTGAAATGCGGTTCCTACCGTTCCTGTAATTCCAAAATCAAAACGTTCAGCTAGCGCGTAATCAATTCCAACAGGTACAAACGCTCTTGTGAAAAGAGACGATTTGCCAGCATAAACATTGAATTTTGAAAAGGGAATTTCATTCAATCCACCCTCTGAAAAATGCTCGGCGACCGACGTTTTATCAAAAAGAGAAGACCCAATTCCGAGTCCAAGTCCTCCAGAGAGCGTAAATCGCTCCGCAAATTTCGGATTGTATTTCCATACATAAGCAGCTGTTGCGCTCAATTCTTTGAAACGGGTGGAGTAGTTGGTTTCCTGAATCGCGCCACTCGTATCCTCAAAATTGTAGGATAAATTCGTCCCTCGAACCGAATAGAAAAGTCCAACGCGTAGTTCGCTTGTCGTTGAATAATCCCCGATTTTCTTGCTAAATGGAATGAGTGCAATGCTGAATCCTAAACGCGATCCTGACACCAGACGATCATACTGCACTGAATGCGCCGACAAATCCCGATCGAGATCAGTAGGATTTTTTGTTAAATCGTACATCGTTTCCAAATTTATTTCGGTGTAGCGATCTTGCATTTGACCCCATTCAAAGCTCATGGATGCTAGAATGAACGGGCGTTTTAGCGAGTCCTCTGTTTGTGAATGTGCGCCTTCCGAGAGAAGCAAGAGCGAGAGTAGAAGTAGCTTTATGGGCATAATTAATCAATTTGATTCAGACAAGGTAAAGCTAACATTTCTTGCACACAAATACGGAAGAATTATGATTGATCTGCGTTGCGGAATGAGCAATGACGCTCAATTTGTTAATTTTTCCCTAGATTCTTCAATAAATTTACCTAGGTAATAATTTTTGAGATATATTCCTTAGATTCGTAGATATGGACGGAATACAATTTAATTTTGGCAAAGGATTTACGTTCAGTAAGCATGTTCCAAAGGAAACGTCGAATTTCGATCGCATATTCGATATTTTCAAAGAGCTGCTCACTCATACTTCGGGTGATCTAGACGAAGCCTTTGAATGGCTCGATACATTGGACAATGAATACGACATTTTCAGGGATGAATATACCTTGGATGATTTCAAGGAAGATCTCAAAAAACGCGGATATATCAAGGAAGAAATTGATCCAGAGGACGGAAACAATGGACAGGGACCCGGAAAAAATATCTTGACCGCAAAATTGGAATCCGCCCTGCGCGAACATGCACTCGATCAAATTTTTGGGAAGCTCAAGAAAAGTGGACTTGGAAATCACCGAACCACCAAAATTGGCGTGGGAGATGAACGCGATGGCGAACACAGAGATTATCACTACGGCGACGATTTGTCACGCATCAACATGACGGAAAGCCTCAAGAATGCGCAAATCAACAATGGAATCGATGATCTTCGCCTGACGGAAAATGATTTGATCGTTGAGGAAACAAAGCACAAGGCACAAATGAGCACCGTGTTGATGATCGATATCAGTCACTCCATGATTTTATATGGTGAGGACAGAATCACGCCCGCAAAAAAAGTGGCCATGGCACTCGTCGAATTGATCAAGCGAAAATACCCAAAGGACACCATCGATATTCTCGTGTTTGGGAATGAAGCGTGGACCATTCAAGTGAAAGATTTGCCTTATTTGAAAGTGGGGCCATATCACACAAATACCGTTGCTGGATTGGAATTGGCGATGGATATTTTGAGACGAAAACGAAATACGAACAAACAAATTTTCATGATCACAGATGGTAAGCCGAGCTGTGTTCGCTTGTCCAATGGCGAGTTTTATATGAATAGCAATGGGCTGGATGAAATGATCGTGGCGCAATGCCTCAACAAAGCAGCGCAAGCGCGAAAATTGAAAATTCCGATTACCACATTTATGATCGCACAGGATCCATATTTAAGAAGGTTTGTGGATTTGTTTACCGCCCAAAATCAAGGCAAAGCATTTTTGACGGGACTTTCTGGATTGGGACAAATGATCTTTGAGG
>JBFYPU010000165.1:0-7033 GCA_041303175.1 Crocinitomicaceae bacterium
GGGAAATGATCACTTTTATTGTAAAGTCCAATTTCCACTGCACCTTTTGTATTTCCAAGATGCGTGATTTTGACTGTTAAATCGAAGGTTCCTGCTGATCGAAATCCCTGTAGTGCAAACACCAAGAAAATCACAATCAATTTCCCTGATAGGATCAGCAATTGTCTGCTATTTTGTTTTTTTATCTTCATCAAATCTAGTTTTCAAGATCCAGTCCCAAATTCGAAATGTTGATGCGTAATTTCCATCGAGTCGTGCATGGTGAATGTCGTGATCCTCAACATGGCTAACAAGCGGAATATTTTTTAAAATCGGCAAATTCAAATCTGAGTGAATATGAATTTCGTGTAAATTTCTGAGAACTACAAATGCCCAGAACGCATAAATGTTCAAAGGCATCACACTAATTATCAAAACATACCCTAGAAATGGACCGATTGTACCTAACATCCATTCAAACGGATGGGCGTAAAGGTATTCCAAAGGGAATGGCGTATGCGCGCGGTGATGAATGCTATGAATTTTTTTGAGGAGGTACTTGTTTCGATGCAAGGACCGGTGCATAAAATAGAACCAAATGTCGTCGATCAAAAAGGCAAAGAGAACTTGACCAATAAAGATCCAAATGGTTGGCAAGCCAGTATCGAAGTAGTCGAAAAGTAGATACACACCACCAATTCCGAACAAGGCGAGAATAACTAAATTAAAAAGATACAAGGGTAAACGCGCCATAAAGACACCTTTTGCGTATGGCTTCGTTTGAATGCGGTACTTCGCGAAAAGTGTTGTTTTAAGAACGATCAACGAGTAGATCACACCAAAGACATTACTCGCTAGAAGCAATGCCATCGTGATCACGATGATTTCTGTAACGCTCATTGTCTTAAAGCAAAAAGGTTAACCAATTTCGTGTCTTCCAATCCTGTTTCACCTTCTTCGGTGATCCGCGTAAATCCTTTTTCGGACAAGATTGTTTTAATTTCTTCCAAGCGACCTCCTGTATCGTGCACCTCAATAACGATAGATTGAATTTTCGGCCAATCCGCCGCGTCTATACTTTTGATGACACCAAGTTCAGCACCTTCACAATCAATTTTTAAGAGATCAATTCGCTCAACCTTCTCTTGTTGAATAATATTGGATAGTCGCTTCAATTCACATTCCACCTCTTTTTTACCTTTGACCAATTGCTTGGCAATCATTCCAGAAAAGGCCGTTGGAATCAATTTCATCCACTTCATTCCTGGCGGTGGATTTTTCATGGTTCCTTTCACAGCTTTGGCAAATGCGCCTGGATTGTTATCCCAATCTTCAGGGTGCAATGTCGAAAGTGCGGGAGTATTTGGGAAATATGAAAAGGTCGCTGTCATTTCTACATCCGAGATTCCATAAGGTATTACTCTCAGGCGATTTCCATCAAAGGTATCCGCATTTTTCTGAAGGACTTCAAGGATATCTGTAATCGGTTCGAAGCAATAAACGACTGTATTCGGATGGTTTTGAATCGCTCTAACCCCAAATACGCCAATGTTCGCACCCACATCAAAGACCACATCTCCGTCTTTTATCTGAATCCCGTGATTGAGGTAACCTTCCACGTGGTGATCTAGCATTTTAGCCTCAGGCGCTCGCAAACAAAACACCTTTGTACCATCTCTGAGCTGCGTTCTTTTCATATTCAAAAATAGGAAAAAATGCGGAACAAGATTCAGACAACTTCAGCGAACATTATATTTTTTATTGTGAATAACTTTCATGCCGCGTTCGAGAATTGATGCGCCGATCTCTCCATCAAAATGAAATCTCTGTGTATCTTTGTTTGATACAAAATTGAAGAACATGAATAATTGGTTTACCGTAAAAGTGAAGTACACGAAGCAGTTGGATAATGGTGCGTTGAAACGTGTTTCGGAGCCCTATTTGTTGGCGGCGATGACATTTACTGACGCCGAAGCGCGTATTTACGAAGAATTGGGTCAAATCATTAGAGGCGAGTTCAATGTGGTAGGCATCACGCGAACAGAAATTCACGATATTTTTGCGTACGATGATGTTGATACTTGGTACAAATGCAAAGTGCGTTATGAAGCGATGGATGCCGACAGCGAAAAAGCACGCAAGGTGAATCAGAATTTTTTGGTTTCAGCAAGTTCGGTGAAACAAGCGTTTGAGCGGATTGAAGAAAGCCTTTCAACATTGATGGTTGATTTCGAAATTCCATCCATTATGGTTTCGCCAATCGTTGAAATCTTCCCATACGCGGAGGAACTGGATAAAGAACTATCACGTAAACCCATTGCAAAGGTGATAGAGGAAATTGAAGAAGATGAAGACGATGCTCCACGTGGAAAAGTGGTTTTCTCTGCTTCAGGATCGGATGTTGATGATGAGGACGAAGAAATGGAGGATGCGGAGAGCGAAATTAGTGATGAATTCGATGGAGAGTAGACTCTCACATATGTAAATGGGTAATCCACTCGATCAATATAGAGACAGTCACCGTGAATTCATTCATGATGGGCAAATAACCATCGTTGAAAATCCGTTTGAAGTATTCAATGAATGGTTTGCTATGGCGGATCAATCTAAGGAACTAGAGGCAAATGCGTTTGTGCTCGGAACAAGTTCGCTCGATGGTCAATCGAGTTCGCGGATAGTATACCTGAAAGAAATTCTCGACGGGCAATTCGTTTTTTACACCAATTACAACAGCCATAAAGGCAAAGAAATTGAGGCGAATCCGAAGGTTTCACTGCTCTTTTTTTACCCAAAGATGTCGCGACAAATTCGAATTGAAGGCATTTGCACAAAAGTAAATGAAAGCATCAGTGATGCTTATTTTGACTCACGTCCGCGCGGAAGTAAAATTGGTGCATGGGCTTCCAATCAAAGCGATGAGCTTTCAGAAATGGATGAATTGACCAGTCGTGTCGCCGATTTTGAGCAGAGATTTCCGAATGAAGTTCCTCGACCGCCGCATTGGGGTGGCTATCAAATCAAACCAACACGCTTCGAATTTTGGGTTGGAAAAACTTCCCGTTTGCACGAACGGATTGTGTTTGAGCCTGCCGAAACAGGGTGGAAACATTCCCGCAAGAATCCATAAAAAATGATCGAAATTGATCCAGTAATTTTTTCCTTGTCCAATGGAATTAAGGTTGTTTACCTGAAACGCGAAGCTTACGTTGCGCATTTTGGTGTAATGGTGCATGCGGGATCGCGATTTGAGCAGGAAAGTGAACAAGGGTTGGCACATTTCATTGAGCATTGCATTTTTAAAGGAACGAAGAAGCGATCAGCACTGGATGTGTTTTCCGATTTGGATCGGGTGGGAGGTGAACTCAATGCCTACACAAATAAGGAGGAAATCTCGATTCACGCATCGTTTCGTAGACAGCATTTTTCCATTGCCGCAGAGTTGATTGGGGATATTTTGCAAAACGCAACCTTCCCCGAAGAGGAGTTGAAAAAAGAAAAGGAGGTCATTCTCGATGAAATCATGTCCTACCTGGACAGTCCTGTAGAGCGAATTCATGATGATTTTGAAGCGCATTTATTTCAAGGGCATTCTTTGGGATATAATATATTAGGCACAAAAAAATCGGTTAAAGGTTTCACCCGCGAGGATATTTTACGCTATGTAGATCGCTTGTTTACGCCGAAAAACATGGTGCTTTCCTTTGTTGGAGACGTTCATGAGGAAGAGGTAAAACGCATTTTAGAGGAAGAATTCGGAGCCATTTCAGGTGAGGGGAAGCCACACATCGAGCCACTATTGACGGTGTCGCCAACGTTTAAACTGCGTGAAAAAAAATCGAACTTTCAAATCCATACGCTTGTCGGTGGAATTGCTCCTTCCTATAACGATGATGACCGACGTGCGATGACCCTTCTCACTAATTTATTGGGTGGACCGGCGCTCAATTCGCGTTTGATTTTGTCGATTCGAGAAACCTATGGCTACGCGTACAATGTTGAAGCGAACTATACGCCCTATTCTGACACGGGATATTGGAATATTTACCTTGGAACGGATAAAAAATACCTCGCTCGCGCAATCAAGTTGATTCATGTAGAATTAAAAAAATTGATGGATCAACCGCTTTCGGAAATGGAACTTGCCGAAGCCAAAGAACAGTTGAAAGGTCATTTAGCGCTGTCCCTCGATAGTAATTTGGAATTGATGTTTAGTCTCGGTAAAAGTGTCCTTATTTTTGGTAAGGTGGATTCTATGCAGGAGATCTACGAGCAATTGGATGCCATTACTACGGATGATGTGCAGAAAGTGGCACGAACTTTCTTCAGCCCAACTGAAATTTCTGAGTTGATTTTTGAGTTTTGATCACTTTTCAATCTCCGTCAAAATTTTCCCCTTCCAAGTTTGTGCTCCTTGTGAATCAGTAGACAAGTGTGTGAATTCTAGGTCAAATCGCATTTGAATGAATCCGTGGGCATAGGCCGCACGGGAAATTTCAATTTTTCCACGAGTGGCGGCAAAATCAATTGGACCGACACTTGATCGAATAGAATTTACGACAATGTAAGCTTTTTGACGAGGTATTGGCTCGTTGTTATTGTCAAATTCAAGGTGTAATGTACTATGCGTTGATATGTTGGCTTCAGTACTGATGTACATCTTTTCGTCCTTGATATGTGCGTTTGCATAATGACATTCACCGAATTCATAGACGCGAGCTGTTCCTTCATGCGTAAAATAGCGATGTGTTGTATCCACCAGGGTGTAGAATTTTACCAAAGAATCGTCATAAATTCTGCCTTGAGCATCTTTCAAAACGTCAACTTCTTGAGGGCATAAGCCATCACAGCTCAGCTGTCCCCATTGATTCAGCTCGATTCCGTCCTCATAAGCCCACTTTTCTGAAAACGAGAAGTCATCCTCAAGTGAATCGACCCAAATGAACTCGACCTGGGAAAATCCCAAACATGGAAAACTTAGAAGGAGAAAGAGGAATTTTAACTTCATCTAACTAAAATACGAATTGTTCTGAAGTTTAGAGGTCGTTTTAATGTTTAACTACGATTTACGTGCTGGTTATCTTAAATTATTATATTTTTCACACGTACCCCCTGAAATTAAAAGGGGTTGTTGATAAAAAATGAATATTTTTAAGATTGACCCCCTTTAAATTAATTAATTTTGCCAAAAAAACATTTTCATGGACAATAAACGAATGCAAGCGTACCACGATGTTCTTCATCGAACGCCAAAACACATAGAGTTGAATCAGAAAATTTCGGAACTCTATGGAGAGAATGTATTCCATTCAGAAGTGATGCGCGAATACTTGCCCAGTGAGGCATATAAGTTGATGACAGAAGCTGCCCAGTCGGGTACGCGTTTGGATCGTCGCATTGCGGATCAAGTTGCTTCTGCTATGAAAGATTGGGCCTTGACGAAAGGAGCGACACACTATACACACTGGTTTCAGCCGCTAACGGGTTCAACTGCTGAAAAGCACGATGCCTTCTTCAAGCCAATTGGTCCAGGAAAAGCAATTGAACGATTTGATGGCGATTTATTGGTTCAACAAGAGCCAGACGCTTCGTCATTTCCAAATGGAGGAATCCGAAATACATTCGAGGCGCGTGGTTACACCGCATGGGATCCATCTTCGCCAGCGTTTGTGATCGGAAAAACATTGTGTATTCCAACCATCTTTATTTCATATACAGGTGAGGCCTTGGATTACAAAATGCCATTATTGAAAGCTCTCCACGCGGTGGACGAAGCGGCAACGGAAGTGTGTCAATATTTCGATAAAAATGTAAAGAAAGTAATTGCAACACTTGGTTGGGAGCAAGAGTACTTCCTTGTAGATAAAGCTTATTTTAACTCGCGTCCTGATTTACAAATGACGGGTAGAGCTTTGTTTGGTCATGCTTCCGCGAAAGGACAGCAATTGGACGATCACTATTTCGGGTCGATTCCAGAACGTGCAACAGCATTTATGCGTGAGTTTGAAACGGAAGCAATTCGTTTGGGGATTCCGGTTACAACACGTCACAACGAAGTCGCACCGAATCAGTTTGAGTGCGCACCGATGTTTGAAGAATGCAACTTGGCAAATGATCACAACTTGTTGTTGATGGACTTGATGGAGAAAATTGCACGCAAGCACGATTTCCGTGTGCTACTCCATGAAAAGCCATTTGCAGGCGTTAATGGTTCTGGAAAACACAACAATTGGTCACTTGGAACAGATACGGGAGTCAATTTGTTGGCGCCTGGGAAAAATCCAAAATCAAACTTGCAATTCTTGACGTTCTTCGTGAACACCATCAAAGCGATTCACGATCATTCAGGAATGCTTCGTGCATGTATCGCAGGAGCAGGAAACGATCACCGATTGGGTGCGAATGAAGCGCCACCAGCCATTATTTCGGCCTTCATTGGGTCACAACTTTCTGGTTTGTTGGATAAAATCGAAACGGATGTGAAAGCTGGGAAAATGACGCCAGAGGACAAAACGGAATTGAAATTAAACATCGGAAAAATTCCACAAATCCTTTTGGATAATACCGATCGAAACAGAACATCACCCTTTGCATTTACTGGAAACAAATTTGAGTTTAGAGCAGTTGGTTCTTCAGCGAATTGTGCGTCGGCAATGATTGTGATCAATACGATCATGGCAGATCAATTGAGAATTTTCAAAAAAGACGTAGATGCGCGCATTGCGAAAGGCGAAGGCAAGGATGAAGCGATTTTGAAAGAATTGCAAAAAATGATCAAGGAGTCGAAAAAAATCCGTTTTGAAGGAAATGGATACGGCGAAGAGTGGGTGAAGGAGGCGGAAAGCCGTGGATTGGCGAACTTGAAAGATACACCGCGTGCATTGACCGTTTGGCACGAGAAAAAAGTGATCGAGTTGTTTGATAGAGTAGGTGTTCTAACCCCACGTGAGTTGGAAGCGCGCCAAGAAATTGAATTCGAATTGTACGTTTACAAATTGCAAATCGAGGCGCGAATCATGGGTGAAATGGCAATCGGAAGCATTCTCCCAGCTGTGGT
>JBFYPU010000166.1:0-6639 GCA_041303175.1 Crocinitomicaceae bacterium
TATTTGTGCCGTTTTTGCAAGTGTTGTTTGACAAGGAAAAATCCACGGAAGTTGTCTTGAAACCTGTTTACGAAGGTGGTTTCATCGAGTTTTTTGATTACATCTCCACCTATTTTAAATACATGATGTACGACATTTCGCAAGCCGACCCAAAAGGCGCATTGTTGTTCGTATGTGTTTCCGTTGCCATTAGTTTTTTCCTTAAAAATGTTTTTCGCTACGGTGCCATTTGGTTTCAGTCTCAACTGCGTATGGCGGTTGTGCGGGATTTGCGCGATTCATTGTTTGAAAAAGCCATGCGATTGCCGTTGTCCTATTACACAGACGAGCGCAAAGGTGACATGATGGCCCGGATGCAAAGTGATGTAGGAGAAATTGAAGTGGCAGTTATTTCTATCCTTGAACTGATCTTCCGAGAACCGTTGGCAATTGTCATTCATTTAAGCGTTCTTATTTATTGGAGTCCAGAATTGACGTTGTTTTCCATTATTTTACTTCCCCTCACAGCGGTGATCATTGCCGTGATAGGAAAAAGTTTGAAACGCACCGCCAAGCAAGGACAAGAACAAATGGGTGTTGTTTATTCGATGATGGAAGAAAGTTTGGGTGGCATTCGTATCATCAAAGCATTCAATGCGATGAAACAGGTAGCTGGCAATTTCCGCCATGAAAACTTGAAACACCAAAAATTGATTACCAAAGCGTTCCGAAAACGCGATCTCTCCTCGCCACTCAATGAGACGGTAGGAGCGATTGTGATGATCAGCATCGTTTGGTATGGTGGTTCGCTCATTTTGGACAATCCAGATAATAATTCATTCACAGGAGAAGAATTTGTGACCTTTATTATTGTCTTCTCGCAATTGCTCAATCCCATTCAAGGCATTTCACGCTCCATTGCCAATTTGAATAAATCGAAAGCATCGCAAGATCGAATCAATGATATTTTGAATGCCGACGAAAAAATCTACGAAGTAGAAAATCCAATTGCGTTGCCTGAATTAGCAAAAGGCGTTTCCTACGAAAACATTTCCTTTCGATACGGCGCAGAATACGTGCTTAAAAATGTGTCCTTCGAAATTCCCATAGGTAAAACCATTGCCTTAGTGGGCGAGTCGGGCAGTGGAAAATCAACCCTTGCCGATCTTTTGCCGCGCTTCTATGATGTACAAGAAGGTGCGATTACATTTGACGGTATTGACATCAAACAGGCTGGATTGCTGGATTTGCGTAAACAAATTGGCATTGTGTCGCAAGAATCTATTTTATTTAACGCGACGATTCGGGAAAACATCGCGTTTGGAATGCTCGACGCGAGCGAAGAAGCCATTATTCGCGCAGCAAAAATTGCCAATGCGCACGACTTTATTACTGAATTTGCCGAAGGCTACGACACCAACATTGGCGAACGCGGTAACCGACTTTCTGGAGGTCAACGTCAAAGGATCAGCATTGCGCGTGCGGTATTGAAAAATCCGCCCATCCTCATTTTAGATGAAGCAACTTCTGCTTTGGACACTGAATCCGAATACTTGGTGCAAGAAGCCCTCGACAATTTGATGAAGGACCGTACAAGTTTGGTGATCGCACACCGTTTGAGCACCATTCGAAAGGCCGATAAAATCATTGTATTGTCTAAAGGAGAAATCAGAGAATCGGGGACGCACGATGAGTTGATCGCCCAGAACGGGATTTACAATAAATTATCCTCCTTACAGGGAATTATCGAGTAAATTTCATGTATTTTTTCGGGTTCACCGGTGACTGCTTGAACCACAATTCGAAGTGAAGGTGAGGACCATCCGTATTTTCCCCAGAATTTCCAACAATCGCGATTGGATCGCCCAATTGAACTTTCACGCCGACCTTTTTGAGGAGTGTTTTATTGTGTTTGTAGACGGAAAGATAGTCACCAGCATGCGCCAAAATCAAGATGTATCCATCCTTTCGCGTGTAGCCTGAATAAATTACGGTTCCGCCCAAACATGCTTTTACGGTTACGTTTTCTGTAGTCACAACATCAATTCCTGGATGGTTCGCCGCATTAAATTCTTGGCTAATCACTCCAACAACTGGACTTCCGAAAAATTTAATGGTTGAATTTCCAGTTTTCGACGGTGTGCTCATGTCCCCTCGCACCTCTTTGGATAACTTATTTTCGGCCCTTGTTTCTTTGGACTTAATTTTACTCGGATCCATTGCAACGACGTCAACAATAGAATCGTTTTTCAGTTTCATCGGTGTTTCACCCGATAAAATCATTCGAATATTCTCGATATAATTTTCTTGCATGCGAACCCGTTCATTCAACTCTTCAATCAGCACTTTTTGATCCTCAAGTTTGCTTCGCTCAATGGAAACATTCTCAATTCCAGGATTAAAAAAACCCGAAAACAAGTAGGTACTCAATGCACCGATACAAAAAACAACAATGAGAATCAAACTGCCCAGACGAATACTTGTGCTTTGAAAGCTCCAAATCTCATCAAAGTTAATGGGGTCAGAAGCCGAATATTTCACGACCTTCTGCAAGCGCTTGCCAATTCTTTTAAACCAATTCATTTGAATACAAAACTGCTCATTTTATCATATTCACGCAAATAAATTTAAAAACCAATCGTTAACAATCTATAAATCTAAAAGTTGGTCTGAATTTTGTACCGTTTACAGCAAACGTTTTGTTTAATTTTACGTCTTATAGATAATTGAAGTACATTGTTTACATAGCGACCCTCCTTTTTCCGTTGATCTCCTCAGCGCAATTGACAACTAGCACGGCTTTATCGCCATCTGCGTTGGTTCAAAATGTATTGCTGGGTTCTGGAGTTACGGTTTCCAATATCACTTTCAACGGTGCAGCGGTTTCTATTGGAGAATTTGATGGTAGTGCTTGCAATGTTGGCCTCGCGTCAGGGATTGTCATGACAACTGGCACAGTAATTAATAGCGGCGCTGGAAATGGACCACATGGCCCAAACAATGATGGTGCTTCTGGTTTTGACAACAACACACCAGGTAATGCACTTCTTAATGCCTTAATTGGGGGAACAACTTACAATGCTGCAACCTTGGAATTCGATTTCATCCCTTATTCAGATACAGTTCGTTTCAACTATGTATTTGGTTCTGAAGAATACCCCGAATATGTCGGATCGCAATTCAATGATGTGTTTGGATTCTTTATTTCTGGACCTGGAATTGTGGGTGGTCAACAAAACATCGCGCGCCTTCCGAATGGACAAGCGGTTGCTATCAACAATGTAAATGCACTCGTCAACCAAGCGTTTTTTGTCAACAATGGTGATGGGAGCAGCGCACCTCAAAATGGCTCTGCAAACTTTATCCAATATGATGGTTTCACGGAAGTACTCACCGCAGAATCAAAAGTTGAGTGCGGCGAAACCTACCATTTGATCATTACGATTGCCGACGTTGGTGATGGTATCTTGGACTCTGGGATTTTCCTTGAAGCCAATAGTTTGTCCTCACAAACCCCAGTGGACATTACGCATACAATGTCTCAAAATTTGTTTGCCGACCCAAATACCATGGCTGAAGGCTGTGTGACAACTACTGTAACTTTGGAGCGCGGCGCGAATAATTTGGCGTCAGCCATGACTATCCCAATCCTTCTAAGTGGAACAGCTGTGGAATTGGTAGATTATACCGATATTCCGAATTCGGTGACGTTCCCAGCAGGTGTTCAACAAGTTCAATTTAGCTTCAGTGCGTTCCAAGATGGATTAGTGGAAGGACAAGAAACAGTAATTATCACCCTGCCCATTTTGGATCCTTGCGGCAATGCGAATCCCTTGGTTTTAAATTTGTTCATCAATGACATTCAACCTGTTGCGGTAGCCGTTTCTGGTGGAACGATCAACTGTCCGGGTGAACAAGTTACCCTAACCGCAGCGCCTTCTGGTGGTGCAGCGCCTTACACGTATCTCTGGGCTCCAAATGGTGAAACGACACAATCGATTACCATTACGCCTAGCGCAACGGAAACCTATTCTGTAACCATCACGGATGATTGCCTGAACGAAAGTGCCACAGATGAAATTGAAATTGTGGTACCCATCCTTCCACCGCTCGTGTTAAACGAAACGCCCGACATAACTGAAATCTGTCCTTATCTTCCAGCAACATTGGCTGCAAATCCTTCTGGAGGATCTGGAAATTATACCTATCAATGGTCTACTCCAGGAAATCCTAATCTGGGAACAGGGCCCACGCTCAACATTCAGCCTGCAACGTCAACAACGTATACGATCACGGTTTCAGACAATTGTGGGAACTCCTCAACGGAAACCATTGTATATACCATCACAAGTCCGCCACTTGTCGTGACCATGTCACCAAACGATGAAATTTGTCCGGGTGGTGTAGCGGAAATTGTCGTGACAGCTACCGGTGGCTTCGGATCTTATTTCTATTTCTGGCCACACAGTGGAGAAATAACCTCGTCTGTTTTTGTGTCGCCATCAGAAACCACAACTTACACCGTCATTGTCTCAGATGAATGTCAAACCTTTGTGGTGCAAGGATCAACAGAAATTGCGGTCATTCGTCCGATTGCAAATTTCACTATAACGACTGAAACAGTATTCAATAATTTGCCCATTCAATTTCAGAATTTGAGCGAAAATGGGGTTACCTATCTATGGGATTTTGGTGACAACAATTCTTCCACGGAAGTGCATCCAAGCAATACCTATTTGAATCCTGGATTTTATGACATCACGCTCATTGCGTACGACGATAAAGGTTGTACAGACACGATAATGCGTCCGATCGAGATTGAAGAAGAATGGTACATTTATGTTCCCAATACATTCACACCTGATGGCGATCGCGTCAACAATGATTTTAGAATTAGTACAATAGGCATTCAAACATTGGAAATTGCAATCTATAACCGATGGGGGGAAAGCGTGTTCGATTCCAACGAATTGGATTTTATCTGGGACGGAACGTATCAAGGGATTTATGTTCCCGATGGAACGTACACCTACAAAATTGGCTTCCTCACAAAATCAGAACGACGTAAAACCATTGTGGGTCACGTAAACGTTCTAAAATAATTCTATTTTTCTTGGGCGTACCGCGCGATGATCGCGACATCCGTCGGCTGACGATCGTATTGATGTCGGTGCAGAATCTACTACGCGGGCTAACGCATTGAACTCAACTTAAGCGCGTCAAGACCATTACCCCAATTTCGAAGGATGCGTATTGGTTTTTACAAGGATTTTGTTCGTCCACCATCTACGGGAACATTGATCCCATTGATATACGATGCGCGGTCAGACGCCAAAAACGCAATCGCTTCTGCCACTTCAGCAGGTTCAGCTATTCGTTGCATCGGCGATTCCTTTGCCATCTCCGTCAGCACATCTTCGGTGGTTTGATTTGTTTTTCCTGCTTTCACTTCAGCGATGCTGTTCAAACGACCTGTATTTGTGGCGCCGGGCAACACGTTGTTCACGGTTATGTTGAATTGACCGAGCTCATTCGCCAAGGTCTTGCTCCAATTGGCTACTGCACCTCGAATCGTGTTTGATACGCCAAGTCCATTCAGCGGTTGCTTCACACTGGTTGAAATTACATTGATAATCCGTCCGCCACCTTTGTTCTTCATCCCAGGAAAGAGAGCTTGCACCAAAATATGGTTGCAAATCAGATGTTGGTTAAACGCATCGAGAAACTCCTGTGGATCGGCATCAATGATCAAACCACCCTTTGGACCACCCGTGTTGTTCACGAGAATATCGGGTACATTTCCAGCTCGCACAAATTGATCGAGAATATCTTTGAGTTGTTTCGGATCCGAAAAATCAGCCACAAGAACCTGATGGTGTTGACCATGATGTGCATCCAATTGTTCCAATGCACTTTGCAAACGCGCTTGATTTCTCGCCACGATCACAACCGACGCCCCGCGCGCAGCCATCAACTCCGCTGTTGCGAATCCAATTCCTTGCGTACTCCCACAAATCATTGCCAACTTTCCAATCAATTCCATAACTTTTCGTTTTCTACCGCAAATGTAAGAGAACAAAATGTAATACCTTTCGTTTGCCAAAAAACCGATTTAGATTTCACGTCATTTACATCTTTAACACAATTCACCCAACCGATTTACTACGAACTTCGTATATTTGGCATACATTAACTATTTATAAACTAATTTCATTATTATGAAAAAACTTTTACTCATGTTTGGTGCGGTTGCTCTGAGCTCGGGTCTGGCACTGGCTCAGTGTGCGAACTCAGGAGTTCAGTTCGGCTCGGGTACTGCACCTGGTCCAGGAGGCACCTTGTCAGTGACAACGTGTGCTTATGCTGGAGAATACCAAGTATTAAGCGGTGTTGTAGCTGGTAACCAGTTTACCGTCTCAATGACAGGTGGGGCAAGCAACTTTGTTACCATCTACGACGCAACATTCACACCGATTTTTTGGGGATCTTCACCTCTTTCGTTCACACTTCCAACTGCTGGGACTTACTATTCTCAAGTGAACCTTACTGGATGTGGAACAGATTTCGCATGTCACACAGTTGTTTGGACAAACACAACACCTCCTCCTCCATGTCCTGGTGTTACAACTCCATGGACCGACAATGTTGAAACACACACTG
>JBFYPU010000167.1:0-8470 GCA_041303175.1 Crocinitomicaceae bacterium
TAATAAATATGTATTGGATCTAAGTAAAATTGAGTCCATCGATTTTTTAATCTATACTCCGCAAAGCAGAGATAAAACGACATCAATTATTTATCTAGTTTTTAACGCAGTCGCAGGGTATGATATTGATTCTTAAGAAGTTGATAAATGGGACCCAAAGGATGAGAATAATTTGAGTTTAAAAAATCTTGTTTTACCTATTACTGCTAAAAAAGTTAAATCAATTCAAATTCCAATTAATTTATATAATACAGAAGAAGGTTTCGATCACGTCACACACAATGAAAAGATTTTTAAAGCTTTCAAGCATTTAAGAAAATTAAGTGGAGCTCCAGAGCCAATAAGTTTTGATTAACGAAAGATTCAACGCTTTTATCGCAACGTCATTTTTATTAAAATAAGATTAGCATACTTGCAGGTTAAAAAGAATTTTGTTGATGTCTAAATATTTTGTATTTTTTTCATTCCTGCAAAGCATCATTAATACTGTCCAAAGTCAAACCCATGATGTAAATCAATGTCCACAATTAATGGAAATGGCTCAAAAGGATTCTGTTGCTGAAATTGAGCGCTTAGCGGCATTAAAATTTCATATCAAATGACTATCGTTCATCCAAGGGTCTAGATACTCTTTTTGGAAAATCGCTCGCCGATTGGACAACAGATGAAGGGACTGCTACTTATCCCTTTAAATAAACCGATCGTGAACGGACGGATTAACGAAGGCTCTCGGTTTTTTATGTTTCTAGTGAAGGTCAATCATGTTTAACTGCTTCACTCCATACATACCTTAAATGCTATTCTGGGCTATCAACTAACGTGCAATACAAATGCTATCACAGAATACATAACATCATCCAAAAGCAACCAACGAACGATCCATCGCTTCGTTTTTAGTTTGTTCGCGAGAATTTTCAGGCCTATTTAGCTCATTCATTTTCGTTTAACACAATTTATCTTTATGTTTATACGGATATAAAAATGTCACAAACTGCCAAACTCCATGATGAAAACGGTATCACTACTGCTCCTGTCCCTGTTCATGCGAAACACATCATTCGCTCAAAACATCACTGGGACCTACCTCAATGGGGCTGGTCAAGAACTTATCATCACGAATGAGGAGGAATGTTGCTTCGACTTTGAAGTCACTTGGGGAGTGGACGATGAATGGGGATGCTTGTTCTACGATGTTGGGACCGCCACCTTTTCCGGACCTGCGTCAGCGTATTATGGAGACGATCCTGAAGCGTCCGCGATTGATTTTTCGATCAATGGGAACACCGTCACCATAACTGGAGGGTATGACTACATAGGAAGCGACTGCGCACGTTATGGGGAATCGTCCGAGGAAACGTACACGAAGTTTGTGAAATCATCGGATGGTGAATATGATGGCGGGTACGATGAATCAGAAGGTGAAGATGATGGTGAATCAGAAGGCGGATATTTCGGTGAATATTACGGTGAATACGATGAAATTTACATAGAGGAGTTAGCCTATCTCGTGGGAACGTGGCAAGGCACCATTGGAGACGATGCCATTACGATCGTGATTGAACATGTGGAAGGACCTTTCGTGACGGGTTACAACATTGTAGGCGGGAATAGACGTCCAATCTCTGGAAGGCTTGAAGACAGCGGATACGCAGTTGTGTGTGCAACGGCTTGCGACGGAGCACTCCATGAGCCAGGTGATCACAAATGGGATGGTTCCTTCGAACTTCAATTCGAAGGCGTTTACCAATACTACGATGAAACGGAGGAAGGTCCTGCTTGCTGGGGCGATTACGTTGGAAGCACAGCTTCGGGAACTTGGAAGGCCAATGACAGTAGTCTCGGTGAAAAAGAAGTTTATTTGGAATTCGTCAACTAGTTAGAAGCGCTTATACCGTATCGATAAAGAAATGAGGTAGCACTGCTACATATCGCTTTTCTCATGTCTGCCCCACAATCCATTCACATGCGTCAAAAAGGCTTTGGGTCCATTCGTTAACGTTGAAGGGATGTTTTTTGTGCCCGCTACCTGGTATTCGCCCATATCTATGGATTCAGTCCCGCGGACAATGTACTTTTCACCATTTTCGGTGAAGACGAGTTTCACATCAAGTGGACTTACATCTCCCCTACACCCTTTCTTATAAATGAACGACAATTCGCCTAAATTATCCGCATCGAGGTCTGTCACTGTGATGGATTCTTTCACGAAAAACAACGACATATCCAACGGACAGTCGAGTTCATTGTCTTGCACTTTTCGTATCAACGTAGCCACGCCTTTTGGGAAGGTATAATGATATACCCAGATCTGATCTTCCGTCTTCGTGAAGAGTCCCAGGTTTTCACCATTTTTATCCTTCCAGCTGATCTTATGAAACATGCTCCCTTCAAATGAAACGTCTGAAGGCGATTTAGAAATGGAAACATTCGGTTGAAACGTCATGTCCGCGTCTGCTTGCGATGCATCGCCTTGTTCGGCTTCCAGCTCCGCGCGCAGCTCATCTTCGATGCGTTTTTTTTCGGCGTCGCTCGCACCACATGAGGCTACAAACGCAGCAAGGAGAAGTACAGTAGTAAGGTGTTTCATTGTGTTCATCGTTGGTGATTGGTGGATTAAATATAGTTGTTTTCGTGAAATTACTCGGAGTATGTTCATTAGTTGTTTACAATGACTATTTTAGCCGTGTCACGTGATAATAAATAGTTGACAAAGAAACCTGTAAACACCTCCTACATGAAAACGATTGCCCTTCTACTTTTATCATTCCTGATCATCAGCTCTTCCTTTGGACAAAGTAAAAAGGAATCGGACGCCAAACTTCTTCAATTAGAAGAGAAGACCAAAGCGCTCGAAAATGAAATCGCCAATATAAAAACGACCTTAACGAACACCTCAACCACCTTAAGCTTGGTCTCCAAAAGCAATCTAGATTTGGAAAAACTCGTCAAAGAACAAACAGTCCTGATCGATAAGCTTTCGAAACAGAATGACAGCTTGCTTAGTGCATTTAGCGTAAAAAAAGACCTTGATTTTGTGACGAATCCAAAAAACGAGGAGGATTCAATCATGTGGCTCATTCAATCGTACTTCGGTAGTAAAAAGTGGGATGATAGGCTTGCGTACGTGCTAAATCCCCAAGCGATGAAGCCACTAATGCAAAGTCATTATATGGACAACTATGAGTCGAGTACCGTTAAAAAAGGTTCGATCTCAATACAGGGAGCGAACTTCGCTAGCGACGCTAGCTTCAAAGTTGTAATTGGTGGCTACACAATTGTGTATTGTAAAAAGACGAGCACCGGTTTTTCGATTGACTGGGAAGCGACTGCTGGATACAACCCTATGTCCATGAAGACGTTTAAGGCAAATTCGAGCACCCAGGCCGCAGAATTTCGTGTAAAGGCATCGATCGGTACTTATTACAACTACAATTATGGCGATGCGAAAAACACGCATTGGAACGTTAGCGTGGTGGATAATGCCGGCAACCATATTAGTGGCTGTTACATTAGTAAGTCTTCAGCAGAAGGCAAAAAAATCTATGAAATCCTCAAAGATGGCAATACGCATGATCTCATTCTTGAGATCAAGATGGACTACTCGGCGGATGATTCAGGCCACATCGCACTTATTACACGATTAGTTCAGAAAGGTTGGTCAAAATAATTCGAACCGAACCCAAACCTCCCTTCTTCCCTTCCATGACGCTTTAGGATTCCACCATTCAAACCGAAGTGGATATAGATCGAGATCCTTGCGCATGTTCAGTGGTTGTGGTATCAGATGCAGCAAATTGACATCACCAAGCACAAAAAAAACCCATGAATGATCATGAGTTTTTTTGATTTAAGGTACAGTACCTTTCAAACGTAAAAGGCAATCCTATTTTTTCAATGCTTTTTTAAGCTTTGCTTTTTTTGCTTTAAGTGTCTTTTCAGTATCACTCAATTTGCTTTTCACTTTTTTGATGACGCTTTTCTTCGCATCTTTCTTTTTTACTGTTTTCAGCTTGTCTTTCAATTCATCGACTTTTTTCGCTGTTTTTTTAACTTGTTTTTTTTCTGCTATCATCTTTTTCTTGTTTATTACTTTTTTGGGCGACTTTTTTGTCTCTTTTTTCTCTTTTTTACCTGCGGTGCTAGCTTTGCTGGTCTCAACAGGTGCAACAACCTGTTCATTATTGATTAGTTCTGGATTGTCGTTCGCTGGAGTGATCGTTGCGTTGGCTGCAGTCGTTGCAGCTGGTTTTCTTGATCTGCTCACAGGCGCTTTTGCAGCAGGAGCTTTCGCTGGTGCTTTTGGTGCTACTGCGCTTCTTACTGGTGCCTTTGCAGCAGGAGCTTGAACGGGTGCTTTTGGTGCTGCTGCGCTTCTTACTGGAGCCTTTCTTGTTACTCTTGGAGTCGTTGCTCGCTTAACAGGAGTCGCTGGTGTTGAAGGAACTTTGCTTTCCTCTACTGAGGACTCAACTTTACCAGTTAAATTATCTTGATTTGTCATTTTTTGCGTATTAAGGATGTGTTTGATAACGTAAACGTAACATTAATAAAACCATATAGTAACATAGAATCCCAATTCTTAATAATAATTTAATATTGAAACGCGTCATTTCCAACCGGATACGTCACCCTAAACACCTTCAATAAATCGGCTGGATGGTGCACTGGTCGGCGATTCTGGATGAACTCAACGAGCGCAGAATGGAATAATACCTTGAAGTTGGTGAGCTGGGAGCTATTACAAAATATGAGTTTGACAACATTTCAAATATGACGTGCACAATTGACATTTCAGGGAGCGAATTCGTTTCACTCGATGAATATGTTTACTACAAAGAAGAGTGATCTTAGCGCATTAAATTATCTGATTAATGCTAAATTTATCCGCATGATTAGAGCCGTTACTTTAATAGATGCAGAAGAACTAGCCAATATCTACAATCCATTTATTCGATCTTCAAGTGCCACATTTGAAGAAACAGAAATAACGGTGGATGAGATGCGTAATAGAATTCAGTCCATTCATTTTGAAAAGAATTACCCCTACCTCATATTTGAACAAGAGGGTAAAATTCTTGGTTACGCATACGGGTCTAGCTTTCGAGAAAGAATCTCGTATCGATTTACCGCAGAAAGTACTGTCTACGTCGACCCGGATTTCGCTGGAAGAGGAATCGGCAAACAACTCTATACCCAATTATTAAAGGAATTAAGAGCGAGCGGATTTCATTCTGTGATCGGTGTAATCACACTGCCAAACGAACCAAGCGTGAAACTTCACGAACAATTTGGGTTTAAGAAGGCGGGACATTTTACCGAATCGGGGTTCAAGTTTAACCAATGGATGGATGTAGGTTTTTGGGAGTTGTTGCTAAAATAACTATGTATCATTCTAGATTCTGAAGACGGAGCGTTAGGTGTGGGAACTAATGTTTTCGGGTCTTTGTTTTTAGTAAGGTATTCATGTTTAAATACTTCAATCAATATACGGGTCGGCAATTGGTTTTTTATCAATGCCTTTTTCAGTTGCCATTTTTGCTTCCATTTCTATTTTTTAACGCCGGGCAACTTGGAATTCCTTCATTGACGAGCATGCTCGTTTTGGGAGTTGTTTGCACTGTTTTTTCATACACATTGATTTACAATGGAATAAAACATGTAGCTGCTCAAAAAATTGGCGTACTTCAAAGCGTTGAGTATGTTGTTCCAATACTCATTGGCTTTATCTTCTACAATGAAAAACAAAGTTTATTCGGATTGGTGGGCATGGTGTTAATTATCAGTGCGTGCATTGTGATTGGCTTGCAGAAAAATGCGCCGCTGCATTCGGAATAATACGCTGTACGCGCGTTGATTCTATTCCTTCAACTACTTTCCAGCAAACGCAGTGTAGGTGTGGTAATGAACTAAAAAAGGGAAAGCTTTCACTCCCCCTTTGAGGCACGGGCTTGAGGCAATCGCGCCCGTTGCACGCGCATTTCTACCCGTGCATGCTCATCCGTCAGGCGGTGCTACTCCGCTTCTATTTCAAAACGAGGTGTCTTCTCCTCGTAACCGATTCCATTCCAAATTAAAATGCTCTGCTTGAACCAATCGGAATCCATCATGGCTTTTTCCAACAAGACAATCGGGTAGCCGTTGTGGTTCATAGCCAAGGGCTGAATGTGCCAGTACAGCCAACCATCGAAAAGCTGAAGTACGTTCGTTACTTCTCCTCCGTGCTCCAAATAGAGATCCGCGAAGACGTCGATGTGATAATCGTTCTCAGTTTCCATGCTGCTTCGATAGGCTTGCGGAACCATGAAATGAAAGTCGGTGCAATTCCCCACTTCCACGGGGTAATGGTCGACAGCGTCTTTCGGCAGCACCGTTGCTTGTAGGCGTTGCAATGACGCGCTGTTTTCGTACGACTTCGGTGGACACGCTGGCAAGGTGTCTTTCAAACCACAGATCGCGTACATTGCGGCATCCGTTGACGGTCTCGACTTCCGATATACCGCGACGATTTTCGATTCAATGTTCTGATCAATGTATTCAAATCCTTGAAAGATGCCCTGATCGACGAAGTCATTGTTGTCCGAATAGAGTTTCATATCGTGTAACCGATCCGTGTGAAAGTAACGTTCAATCAATGCTGCTGGTGCGTCGTAGCGGGAATATTCTGAATCGACGCTATACTTCGGCTGGGTGAAATGGAATTCTAGGGAATCGTACCAATTGGATGAATTGACACCTGGTAAAAACGCCAATGTAAGTGCATATTCTCCACTATCTTCAAGGTATTGAACCAAATCGATGTGAAGGGACTTCACGTCTGAGGTGGATTGAGCGGAACACAGGTTTGTAAGAAAAAGGATGACGATGAAAGGTTTCATAGGCAATGTTCGTTGATACGCTCTGCTTTCAAGTAGTTACGTTACTCAAAATCGAATACCTTCTTCGAAGTACCGTCAGAATAACAATAAATCAACACACAATTTTTTTGAGGACTTGTTTCTCGTCCCATCAGATCAACAATTTTCACGAGGTGAACTTCTTGATTCGATCCGATAATTTGGTCAATGTCTGCGCTATTTTGGTTGTAAATCACATCTTTCAACTTCACGAGTAGCACGGCCGAAGAAGTGTTACCAGGTGTGTGATTGTATTCGCCCGTCACATAAATTTCGTTGGCATCTGTAAAATCGACGTCGTAACCCATCGCGAAGTAACCATTCCATCCAGTCGTTCCCAAATTTCCATAATCCAAGCTCATGTGTCCATCTTGATCGAATTGCGAAGAGAGATTCCCCAAATCGTCCACAAGGCAAACCAAGCCTTTCCGAAGGAACTGCCCGCCTGCCAATTCCATGCTTTCTCCTGCCATCAGAATATTGTTCCCGTCTACCACCTTCACTGCATTAAATCTCGTATTGTTTGTAGGTGTGATGTTGTATTGAACACTTCCGTTGGGAATGATGGTCGAAGCACTACCATCCAACTCCATAAAGGCAAGAAATCCGCGTGTAACGTCATAGTTGAAACCATAGGTTCTACCGACAATAGCGAGACGATCGTTGATCAATGCGAATGAACTAGCGAGTGTCGCGGTGTCGATTGACATATTCGCGATTCCGTTCACTCCAAACGCCGCAACTAGGTTTCCTGATGTGCTCAGTTTGTCCACCCGAACGATTGGATCGCCGCTGCCATTGGGATATTCGTTGATGAGTAAATAGCAATTTTGGTTCGCATCGACGAGTAGATCCGTCAAACCGCCATAGGGGCAATTTTGGTCTGTGAAGACGCCAGAACTCCCAAAGGAATTATCGAGGCTCCCATTCGCATTGACGCGCGCCGCAAATGGTTTTCCACCTTGTCCGCGACCAGCAACCAAGTATTGACCTGAAGGTAAAATTTCCAATCCATACGGAATCGCGTAGACGCCCGATGGCCCAAAAATATCATCCGATAACATGCGCCCATCCGTTCCAAAGGTACTGTCCAAATCACCATTTGGATTTAATCGAAGCATTAAGAATTGATTTGCGCCACATATTCCACCGGTGCAATATTGGGTTTCACCAACCAGTACGATTTTCCCATCTACTTGAATTTTAAGGTCGTTACAGATCGAATTATCTCCCATCCACAAAGAAGAAACGCCATTGTTTCCATAGCTAGGATCGGGCATTCCATTCGTTAAATAGCGGTAGGTGTACATGTTGTAGTCGCTGATGTTCGGGTTATACGCGCTGATTCCCACAACCAATTTTCCATCGCTTTGGATTTCCATCACCGTTCCTGGCCGTCGATTTAACTCGGAATTTGAGTTGGCACCAGCATTCGGGATTGCTCCGTTATCACCAAACGTGGGATCGAGAAGTTGTGCGTGACACATGGGAATTAAACTGAGCAAAAGGAGTAGTGTAGTTATTCGTTTCATATGGGTGTATTCGGTACTTCTATGACGGGAAGGTGCGGGTAATAG
>JBFYPU010000168.1:0-6757 GCA_041303175.1 Crocinitomicaceae bacterium
GTGTAATAATGTATACAGGGAACTCCCGCTGCTTTCAATTCTTTGGATTGGTGGATTCCCCATTCCGTTCCCACTTTGTCTACATCAGCATTCGTTTTGCATTTCAACAATTCTTTGGACAATTCCTCAGGATAGTCGATGTGGAAAAATTTGGGCAAAAATGAAATATGGGTCAAGGTTTTGAGCGGCTTCAATCCTGGAATGATTGGCACGGTAATGCCAATGTCCCGACACGCTTTCACAAAGGCAAAATACTTGGTGTTATCAAAAAACATTTGTGTCACAATATATTCTGCGCCCGCGTCTACTTTTGCTTTCAAGTTGAGTAAATCCGTCGATAGGTTCATCGCCTCAAAGTGCTTTTCGGGATAACCTGCTGCTCCAATGCAAAAATCTGTTGGCTCAAGCGTAATGTCGTCCATGAGGTAATTTCCGTTGTTCATTTCCCCAATCTGCTTAATCAAATCTACAGCGAAGGCATGACCATCTTTGTGCGGACGAAAAGATGATTCCGTTTTTATAGAGTCGCCGCGAAGAGCCAATACATTGTCAATCCCCAAGAACTGCAAATCGATCAACGCATTTTCCGTTTCTTCTTTGCTAAATCCACCGCAAATTAGATGAGGAACTGCGTCCACATTGTATTTATTCATGATTGCCGCACAAATTCCAACTGTTCCAGGCCGTTTACGGATCTCAATTTTTTCGAGTAAACCGTGGTCGCGTTCTTTATAAATATACTCCTCGCGGTGGTAGGTTACATTGATAAATTTGGGTTTGAACTCCATCAAAGGATCGATCCCGTCATAAATGGATTGGATACTTTTTCCTTTCAAAGGAGGAAGAATTTCAAATGAAAACAAGGTGTCTTTGGCAGACTTAATGTGATCGGTAACTTTCATGAACGATTTTTCTTGACGGCAAAGATACATTTTTGGTCGATCAATCACTGTCAGAAGCGAATGGAAACGTTATACTTTCTTAAAATGATGCGATTCTTATCTCACGTACGCTTGAAATCAGTGCCGAACGTTTGTCACCCTTAAGGTACAGAACCCTATCACTTTAAAAACATCGCAGCGAATTTCAAATCGGATTGTGTCGTGATTTTAATATTCGAATCATTTCCAATGATGGTCTCTATTGTATATCCTGCTGCTTCTACCAAACTTGCATCGTCCGTGATGCCAGGGTGAAAGGGCAATTTGTAGGCCTCAATCAGGATTTCCCGCTGGAAACATTGGGGAGTTTGCACAATAACGTATTCCGAGCGGTCCACAATCTCGGTTTGGCTACCATTTTTCCGCCGTAACGATTCGGCAATGTTCACAACTGGAATCACAGCACCTTTGGTTTCTGCCGCCGAAAAACACTTACGAATGGTCTCCTCTTCCACCAATGGTCGAACGCCATCGTGCACTCCAATGATTGATCCCGTGCATTTTTCAAGTGCGTTTTTGATCGAATCGTAGCGTTCAACACCACCAACAATCACGCGATGCGGCAACTTAAAATCATGTTCCGACTGCAACGATTCCCAATAGCCCAGCCATTCTTCGGGGAGTGTCAACAAAATTTCAATTGTCGGATCGAAGGCATAAAACCGTTCAATGGTGTACATGAGCACTGGCTTTTCATTGATTTGAATGAATTGCTTTGGCAGCGATGATTGCATCCGTTTCCCAATTCCACCTGCTGTAATGATGACTGAATATTTGCCCACGTTTCGATCGTTTAGTATGCGCCCGTCTGTTATCGTTTGCCCTGAAGACGGACACTTTCAAGCGGAAAGGCACAAAAAAAGGCCATTCGATCCAACTAGGAGAATGACCTTGAATATATTAAAGAGTTCTTACTTGCGTTGATTTGGATTTGATTCAGCCTCAGCGTTGAATTTACGTTGCTTGTTCAACCAGATGAACAATCCAACAAATCCAAGCAGTAAAATCCCAGTATTCATGATTGAAGTGATTCCCCAATCCGCATCAAGTGGGCTGAGTACTGTTGTCAATAAATCTCCCAATCCCCAAAAAAAATCAGATGAACTCATATCGTCTCGTGTTTATGTTACAAAGAAAATCAAATTTTCTGATTCGTAGATATTTTCGAGTAAAATTACTGCGCGTTTTGCACCAATTGGGTTAACTCCACAAATTGATCCACAGTCAGTACCTCAGGACGAAGTGCCAAATACGGGTGTTCAAGTTCTTTTCCGACAATCAATTGCTTGATCGAGTTACGGATCGTTTTACGCCGTTGATTGAAGGCCATTTTCACTACTTGAATGAACAATGCCTCATCACAATCAAGTGTCGCGCGGTCATTGCGCGTTAGACGAATCACTCCAGATTTCACTTTAGGAGGAGGGTTAAACACGTGTTCATCCACGGTGAAACAATATTCAATGTCATAAAATGCTTGAAGAATCACAGAGATAATGCCGTATTGTTTCGTGCCCGGCTTTTCAGCAACACGCAATGCGACTTCTTTCTGAAACATTCCCATAATTTCGGGAATTTGATTGCGGTATTCCAAACATTTGAACAAAATCTGAGAAGAAATGTTGTAAGGGAAATTTCCAACAACGCCAAAGGGTTCGCTACCCATAACTGCGCTGAGATCAGCACGCAGAAAATCGGCATTGATAATTTTACTCTTGAGCGCCGGGTAGTGACCAGCTAGGTAGAAAATGCTCTCCGTGTCAATTTCCATAACGGTCAAATCACGTTTGTCCTCCAAGAAATATTCTGTGATCGCACCCATGCCTGGGCCAATTTCCAATATTCGGTTGCAACCTCGATGACCTGAATAGGTGTTCGCGATTTTTTTACAAATATTTTTATCCGTTAAGAAGTGCTGTCCGAGGTGTTTTTTTGCTTTTACGCTCATTTTTTGAATTCATCAAGAATGGTCAACATGGTGCGAAATGCGGCAAATCGACCTGCATACCGCTGCGCATGGTCTTGCTGCAATCGCTGCGCATGTGTGGCTTGATAATGGTCATACATTTCTTGTGATTCACTGACATAACTGATCGCGAAGGTCAAACCACCATCTTCTTCAGCATGTACGCGCGAGATCCGACTTTCGATAAAACATCCTGTACTCATCACATCGGGAACGTGTGTGGTGCGCATCCAATCGAGCCAATCTTCCTTCACTTCAGGATCAATACTTACGGTTACATTGTACAAAATCATGCGACAAAGTTACAAAAGTTTGAAGGAACGAGAAAAAGCCCTGTTTATGAAGAAAAGCAGGATATTGATCTGCTCCAATCTAGTATTCCTCACAAACTTGGTGGACATCCACCAAATGAACATATCCACTCTTTGCGCCCATGACCATGAATTTGTTTTTGCCTTCACGGGGGTGTAAAAATTCATACGCGGTGTTGATCGTTTCTTCGTAGTTCAGATCTGTGTCACAAAAATGATGGGTGAACTTTCCTGAAGGAAGTTCTTCCGATTTCGCACCTGCAGGTGCCTTGAATGCTTGGAATTGATTGCCTGCAACAATGCACAGCGTATTGGAAATTCCAATGGCGAATTCAATGGTTTCGTTCGGCTTGATGATGGCACCGTGAACACTACCTCCAGAACTATTTTCAGCAATATAAAGAATGACACTGTAATCGGATTCATTGCGAACAACAGCTCGATGTGATCCCGATTTTGAAGCCAGCGATTTTACGCCTGTATAATTGCGGTAGCTTACTGTTTTGGAGGCGAAACAGGAGTCTGTTGGAAGGTTTATTTTGAGATCACAATCCGCTATTAAATCTTCGTAAATGGACTCCATCAATTGATTTTTATAGGGCTTGCGCAACGTCAAATTGAGATCAACACCTATAGGAATAGGTGTGCTCATCGGGTCTAGGGTGTCCAACTCTTCGAACGGGTGATCCATCTCTCGGAGCAGCGAATCCATTTGTATGCGTTCCTCTCTGCTGAATTCGCGGAAAGATGTGTTGCTCGAAAGTTCAGTCGATTCAACTTCGCTAAATGGTTTAAACACAAGAATATAAATTGTCCCTAGCAGTAAAACGGAAATAAAAAGCGTGGTGAGCACAGCGCGCCATCGAATAGGTGTACGCCCTTTTTTGTGGTTGCGAACCGTCAAACGACCTTGTCGTAGATCACGCGAGAGGTCATTGATTTTGTAAGCGTGCTCCTGATTGAGCTCAACAAGTTTTAGCCTTTCCAGCAGCCAGTTGGCCAATCGAACGGTGCAGCCACCGCCACGAATTGCATTCAATATGTTGTCGACATAGCTCAATTTTAGTGCGTAAGAAGCCCGCGACAAATAATTGATACAGGCAATAATTTCATCCGAGCACAACGGTTTGAGTACGTCCACCAAATCTTGTTCATTTTCACTCGTTTCGGAAAGCTGTTCAATCATGTTCAATCGATCTTTAATGCTTCGAAAGCGTTCATTCTCAACCACCGCTCTGTGGTCAACATCCAGCAGTTGAACGTACGAAAACGAAATTTCGAGTTCTGCGTCCGAGTGGCAAGGTGTTTTCAGTAGCCGATCTGCCAAAGCAGGTGACAAAAACCGTTGATAGGACGTTGCCAAGGTGTGCTTCAGCTGCTGCGTAGTGTCCGAAAACCGAGTCAGTTTTTCACCAAGCAAACACCCGCAAAGTGCGCGGTCGCGTTCAATCCAACCATAAAAAACAACATTTGTCGGATCGTTCAACGTTTCCATAAACGCCACCACATCTTCTGTTGAAAAACCAGCGTGAGAAGCAAGAGCTGTGCCCTCGTCCAACAACCTCAATCGAAAAGAATTCATTCCCTCTTGAGTGAGCAAATCGGATTGATTTGAGTAAAGTGATTTGAACGTTGACAATGGAATGAACTTCCGCATATCTCATTAGTTTGCGAATAAAATTATGCTTTTTGATTAATTATTAATACTTTGCATACCAGAATCAATCAATAAACCTGCTTTCGTATGAAATTTCAACTTATACTCGCGTCTTTCGTTCTCACGACTACGTCATTTTCACAGACGTGGAGCGATGATGTGGCGCAAATTGTTTACGACAAATGTTCCCAGTGTCATCACCCCGGTGGTGTAGGACCATTTTCATTGACAACTTACGCAGAAACGAGTCCGATGGCAATCGCAATGTATGACGCAATTGCACAAGATGAAATGCCGCCTTGGCCACCAAACAATAACTTTCAGCAATATGCGCACGATCGTTCGTTGACGCCAACAGAGAAAACAACCTTTTTGGATTGGATTTTGGCAGGTACACCTGAGGGAAACGCAGCGAACACACCACCACCTCCAGTTTTCACTGATGCTACAATACTTGGGCCGGGCGATTTGACGCTTCAAATCCCAACCTACATGAGCAAGGCGTTGAGCAACGGTGATGATTACGTTTGTTTCGCTATGCCATCTGGTTTAACGCAAGATCGCATTATTCGTGCGGTGGAGATCACTCCGGGAAATAGAGAAATTGTGCACCACGCATTGATTTACATTGATCCTACAGGAACTTCTGTCACGGATACAGTGGGTGGTGACTGTGCAGGACCATCTTCAACTGATGCAAAATTGGTGATGGGTTATACACCTGGAGGTTCACCGCTAACATTGCCCATATCAGACCCGTTGAAATTGGGGATCACCATGCAAGCCAATTCACAAGTATTTTTTGCGATGCACTATCCTTCTGGAAGTTATGGAGAATACGATAGCACAAAAGTGACCTTCCATTTTTATCCACCGGGTGAGACGGGCGTGCGCGAAGTGATCACGGAGCCTGTGCTCCAAAAATGGAACATGGTGATTCCTCCAAATCAGGTTTCATCGTTTACTGCGCAATACCCGCCGGGAACAGCTGGATTGCCAATTGACATATCTATTTTGAGCGTCTTTCCGCACATGCACCTCCTTGGACAGGAAATGAAAGTGTACGGTATTAAACCCAACTTGGATACCTTGAAGTTGATTGACGTTCCACATTGGGATTTTCACTGGCAGGATTTCTACTTCTTCAAGCAAATTCAAAAAGCGCCACAAGGGACAACACTTAAAGCCACAGCAGTTTATGACAATACAACTGGAAACATTCACAATCCGAACAACCCACCGATCACGGTGTATGCTGGATTGAACACAGCGGATGAAATGTTCTTGGTTTACAATCATTATATGTTGTATGAAGCAGGGGATGAGACCTACAATTTAGACAGTCTCATGAATGCAAGTTTGGCGTCATTGATGGAATCCAATCAAGAAGAATCGTTGTTCAGTGTATACCCTAATCCGTTTTCGAATGGCGTAAACATCTACAGCCCAAAATTGACTTCAGGTGACATACTCTCGATTTCTATTTACGACATTCAGGGCAAACTTGTGCGTAAATTGATGCAAAATGAGGCGATCGAATCCAATGAAATGTTGATCACGTGGGATGGACAAAGTGACCAAGGCGAAGTTGCCGGTCCTGGGTTGTATTACATGTCGATTAACCGAAACGGCGAGTTGTCGAATCATAGGTTGATGAAGCAGTAGTCGCGGATTGCAATCCGCGTCTGCAGCGATTACCGCGATTTCAATCCGAAACGGCGCGTTGTCAAATTATAAGTAGTGGCGGAATGCAATCCGCGCTACCGTTCAGCGCCCGACGTAGGCGAATATCCTTTTTCTTTTTCAGAAAAAGATAGCAGCCGAAGACGGTTAAAGCGCCCCAGATCTTACAAAAAATCTAATGCTCTAATAATCTAAAACC
>JBFYPU010000169.1:0-2826 GCA_041303175.1 Crocinitomicaceae bacterium
GCAGCTATGAAGTCGTTGTGAAATTGGATGGCTTTGTGCGCGGGATCGATCTCTACAAAGACTATTTGTTCATCGGTCTTTCTAAGTTGCGTCAAAACTCCTCGACCTTTGCGAAATTGGATTTTGCAGAATCAGCGATTGAGGCTGGTATTATGGTTGTGCACCTTCCAACGGGTGCCATTGCGGGAAAAATAGCGTATCAGACCTCCTTGGATGAAATCTACGACGTTCACATTTTGGGCGATAAAATTCGACCGAACGTGCTGAACACCATCCGACCCGACTACAAAGCTGGTTTGATGATTCCCGATGCGACTTTTTGGTCGGTTGTGAAATAAATCGTAGCTTTATCTCATCTAACAATTCTTTATGAAGTACAACTATTTCTCGCGTAAGACAAGGCAACTCAAATTTCTTGCGAAAAAGTTAAAATTTGCACTCGAAAGTGGGGGTGTTTCGGGCGCACAGATAGAACGGCTGAAGTTAAAAATCAGCTTGTTGTTGAAAGAATTGAGCTTCTACTTCTCCAAAATGCAATTGAAAGGAATTCTCGGTTCCTTGGCTGTTGTTTTCGGATTGAGTGTGGGTTCAAACGCGCAAACCTTTGGAACACCTGTTCCAACACCATTTGGAATAAACAACACGGCTCCAGCACTCCTTGGTGCGTTTGATGCAGTGGACCTAGATGGTGATGGCGACTTAGACATAATTCAAGAAGGCTACGGAACATCTGGCTATGGCGGTGCAATTCTCTATTATCAGAATACAGGAACTTCATCGGCTCCAGCATTTGGAGCATCCGTTGTGAACCCTTTTGGCTTGACAACTTCACTTGAATATGGCGCACCAATTGCTGCGGATATGGATGATGATGGCGATATGGATATTCTGGTTGGTGGATATGGTGGAGCTTACGCTGGCCAAATTCAGTACTTCCAAAATACAGGTACCGCAACTGCTCCTGCTTTCGCTGCACCTGTGACAAATCCGTTTGGCTTGTCAAATACCTTGTATCTCTCATTCTTGAATACAGTAGATATCGATGCCGATGGTGATCTCGACATCCTTACCATGGAGTTCTACGGAACATTGGTCTATTTTCAAAATACGGGAACAGCAGCGGCTCCAGCTTTTGCTGCACCGGTTACAGATCCATTCGGATTTACACCGATCTTGTCTCCTTTTACCTTTGCAACGTTTGGTGATTTGGACGATGACGGAGACTTAGACATGATGGTCGGTGAATACTATGGCACCTTGAACTATTTTGAAAATACGGGAACGGCAACTGCACCAGCTTTCGCAGCGAGTGTGTTGAATCCATTTGGATTGGCAAATGTCGGTTATTTTGGCATCCCGAAATTTGTCAACTTAGACGATGATTGCGATTTAGATATTTTAGTCGCTGAGTATAATTCGCTTATGAGCTACTTTGAAAATACTGCGAGTTCAGTGGATGCAACGGTTACAACAGTAGGGCTCACCATCACAGCGAATGAAGTAGGTGCAAGCTACCAATGGGTGGATTGCAACAACGGAAACACACCAATCGCTGGGGAAACAGCACAAAGTTTTACCGCAACAGCGAATGGTTCGTATGCCGTTGAAGTTACAACCAATTGTGGAACGGTGACTTCTTCGTGTGTGGATATTACAACCGTCGGAATCGAGGAGACAAGTTTACTCAGCGGAGTGACAATGTATCCGAATCCATCTACAGGTTTGGTTACACTTGATTTGGGTGAACTCAATTCGGCAAGTGTAACTGTTACTGGGATGAATGGTCAGGTAGTCTACCAAAACGCAAACATTCAAGCGCCTACGCATTCCTTCAACTTGAAGGAAGCAGCAGGAATCTACTTCGTTGAAGTGCAAGCTATGGGTGAAAAACAAGTGTTCAAACTTGTGAAAAATTAGAAATACATCTTCTCTCATATAGTGAACGCATCGGATAGAACTATTCGATGCGTTTTTTTTGATTTGAGCTTTCGGTAGGCCTCTACACAATGTTAAAAATTTAATTAGTCTAGCCTGTCGTGTTAAAATCATGTAGTTATTCATTCGTCGGGTAATTCTAACATCGATTCATTTTTATTCTGAATGGAAAGGCTGTATCTTGCACTCATATAAAGGAATTAAACTATGAAAAAATCACTACGAATAGCAGCGCTTGCGTTGTTTGGAATGATTGTTCCGAACACGATTTTTGCTCAAATCACGTCTTTTCCGTATTCACAGAATTTTGAGGCCTTCGCAACATGCGGTACTTCCTGTGCGACGGTTTGTGCATTGCAGGACAACTGGGTAAATGGTTCAACAGCAAACAGAGATTGGTTGGTTGATGTTGGTGGCACACCCTCGTCGCTAACTGGACCGTCAATTGATCACAACCCGGGGACTGCGACGGGTAAATACTTGTATGCAGAGTCTTCAAGCCCTTGCTTTACTGGTTCCAACACATGGCATTTGGAGTCTCCAACGATTGACTTGACGGGTTCAAACGACGTTCAATTTACTTTCTGGTATCACATGTATGGACAATCGATGGGAACGTGTCATGTTGACGTTACCGAAGATGGGGGAGTTACTTGGATCACGGATGTTGTTCCTTCTTGGACAGATAACCTAGATTTATGGCAACAGAGAGTGGTGAGTTTAGGTGCATTCTCAGGTGTGGTTAAGGTGCGCATCCGCTTCCAAAATCCAACAGACTTTTATGGCGACATGGCGCTCGATGATATTTATATTTATGACTTATTGCAAGACGATGCAGGGATTTCATCGTTCTCGAACCCAATTATTCCAACATGCGTATTCAACGATACG
>JBFYPU010000170.1:0-17130 GCA_041303175.1 Crocinitomicaceae bacterium
AATTGGGATGGTATGGAAAGAATTCATCAAGATTTGAAGCGATGGATTTTGAAATCGTATCGTTAGTCCAATAAAATCGTTGGTCGCATTATGTTTAAAAGAATCATCAGATGGCAAAAGATTTTTGAAACGAAAGATGAATTAGCAGATCATTTCGGAACGAAGTCCACCGTATTGTATAAAAATGCTTTTGGTGAAATCATGCTTGCGCGCGAAGGTGAAAACTACTATGCCTTTCAAAACAAGTGCCCTCATCAAAACAAATCCCTGGAAGGGTGTTCAATTGAGGAAAGCGCAATCATTTGTCCATGGCACAAATATGCCTTTTCATGCGAAACAGGGCGAGGGCATGGATTGTATCTTGAAAAATACCCATTGAAATTTGAGGAAAACGGTGTGTTTATCGGAAAAGAGGGGTGGCACTTCGGCAGGTGATACGGTGAGTTCATCGAACCGATCAGTGGCCAAGATTAGCTACGCTGCTGCTAGCGCGGTGAAAATTGAATCCAATTTTTCCAACGCGTAGTGTCCAATAATCCAAAGGCTTGCCGTTTCCAATCATCTAATACTCTACACTCACGGCGGAGCCGGTCCCATATATTCCATACACGGATTGTCTCCGGTGAAACAGCGTTCCTGAATGACCACATTTTTGGTTTCGTTACTAGAAAGTTCCACAACCAAATCAGGGGTATTGCGCCATTCTTCGAAGCAGGAATCTGAGGAATAGGTATAGAGATCACTAATTATTTTTTTCTTCTCGATGAATTCCTTTAGAGAGAGTGTTTTGTCTTCTGAAATGATCGAATAGACACCCTTTTTCAGATCAACACTGAAGTACCCATTTGCATCGGTGCGCACTTTGATCATTTTGGTGACGGATGAGGGTCGCTCGCCTTCGTAGATGTAGAATACACGATCAGCCAATGCCTCGGTGATGCCATTTTCCATTTCAGGTGTTGGTCGTGCACCACCACAATAAGGTCGGTGTGATTGAAATGTTACTTTCAAAACGTGTTGACCTTTCCACACATTTGTAGCACTGTCAGCAGCATCTTCTGCCGTTTGTTTGATGGCATCGCAGCCCGCAAAAGCGAGTCCAAGCGCGAGTAATATGAGTTTAAAATCCATTGAAATTCTGTCTTTCTGTGTTTTCGTTTATGCGTTCATCCATTGTTTCATCGTCATCTGAGGAGATCGGCGATTTGCGCAATAGAACATCCTTCACTGTTTCCCCTCGGTGTAAAATTAATGAAATCATCATCAGGATACTTGTAATTATGATAGGATATAAGAGCAGACCGGGGACGAATGCTGGGATATCAATGGCATCATTTTTCGCGAGTATGAAAAACAGCAAGAGGGTAACCAATCCACGTGGAGCAATAAACAACTCTGGCAGAAGATGTTCTCGAGCAAAAATGCGCAACGCAATGAACCGAACAAGGTAGAGAATACCAACGATTGCCATACTATTTACCACGATACGCCAATCGTAGAGGGAACTCAATGTAATACTGAATCCCAATAGAACGAAGAAAAATGTTCGAATAAAAAAGGCGGATTCCAAGGTCAAATTTTTGAAGTCCCGAAGGATGGGTTTCACTTTTTCTTTGTCAAACAATTTTGTCAATCTACGTCGGAAAAAGAGATCAGTATTGTTGAGAAGTACGCCGAAGGCAAGAATGAGGAGTAGTGAGGATACATGGAAATAGTTTCCAACCGCAAACAATAGCGCGAGCACACCGATGAGCAAAAATAGATTTAACCGTGATTGCAAGCGCTGAAAAAGGTAGACCAAGCAGAAGGCAACCGCAATTGAGAGAAGCACCGTCACAACAATTGTCATCAAAAGATCCCAAACCACACTTGCCTCCGAACGGCCATTTGCACCTGCCATAAAGGAGAAAAGCACAATGCCAATGATGTTGGAAAAGGTGCTTTCGTACTTCATAAATTCTCTTTTCTTTCCCTGCAATTGTCCAATGCTTGGAAGGATGATGGCACTGCCCATGATGCTCAGTGGAATTGCATAACAAACGGCTGAATATACATTTGCGGAAGGGAAAATGTACAAGAAGAACAGCGTTAGTCCGATCAAAGAGACACCCATTCCAACACTCGCAATGAGCAGTGCTTTCAACATGAGTTGAGCGTTCTGCTTTTCACGTTTTACAACCAACGAGGATTCAAGAATGATCATCACCAACCCAACATTGCAGAGCACTTCTATCAAGGTGTCAAGCGATAAATCCTTACTCAGTCCGTAGGAGTCTAAGACGACTTTCATTCCCATTCCCAAGACAATCAGCATGAGAACCGCTGGAACATTGGTCTTCTTCGCGAGAATGTTAAAGAAGAAACTCAAAATGACAATGCCGGAAATCGACATGATCAGTAAATACGGATTTCCCATTTCGTTTTTTCGATGAACTCAAATATAACAAATTTGATGCAGGAACGAAAGCGATTTCATCTGGTGATCTTAAAACCCGCCAAGGTCGTTGTGCAAACCATTCCTGCTTTTTAGGTCAACGTTGATAAAATGATGCCAGATCTTTAAGAAATCAAGTTCTTTTGCGATATTGACCAATGAATAATTGAATGACATCCGATGAAAAAAATACTGGTGATCTGCATAGGAAATAGCTGTAGGAGTCAAATGGCTCATGGTTACCTTGCCTTGTTTGCCCCTGCGGGAACACAAATATACTCGGCTGGGATTGTTCCAGATGGATTGAATTCGAAGGCGGTTGCTACGATGTTGGAAGATGGAGTTGATATTTCTCATCACTCTTCTAACTCCCTCTCGGAATATGAGGGAATCGACTTCGACTGTGTGATCACCCTCTGCGATACAGTAAAAGAAAAATGCGCCAATTTCTCTCCAAATGCCATGCGATTTCACCAACATTTTCCCGATCCTTGGAATGCACGCGGATCCAAGGAAGAAATTGAAGCCGTGTTTCGGTCGGTGCGCGATCAATTGAAGACGTATTCCAAAGAGTTTGTAATGAATTTTTTATGAAATGGTCAGTGAAGTTGATTATTCCAAGATAGTAAGTCATTCCTAGGACAGGTCAGCGCCTTAATTTGATGTAGATTGCATGACTACAAATAGTCTTGAGGAATTTTTCACTTGTCGAGTTCATGGAATTCACAGTCGACAAAGGCCATTCGTATGCCGTTACATCCCGCACGCCGATGAAAGTTGCTGGTTACCTAGTGCCTCGCGCAGCGTAAGATTTTTCACCGATGGCTCCGATGCGTGTCCATCAAATGAATGATTTGCCAGCCTTCGTCCGTCTTCACGAATTGAAAGGCATTCACCCCAGAGTGATTCAGTTGATCATTTAAATAGAACTCATAATCCATCCATGCTTGCGCCAATCCATCGCTCAAGTGAATCACGACATTTGAAATACGTTCATCCCAAACGTCCGTATGCGGAGTTCCAATAGCGTCTAGAAAATCTTCTGCCGAACCCACATCCACTTGAAAAGATCCATGGTGCTCCGCCGTGCTCATCAATCGAAGGTCGGTGTGAAAAACGGCTCGAACAAGTGAGCTGTCGCCCGTGCGCATGCCATCAAATAGTTGATCGATCACGGCACGAACGGCGATGTGATCACTCGAATCGGATTGACTCCATGAAATGGAGCTCAACGCCAAAACGCTGATTAGAAGGATTACTTTCATGTTCGAAAGGTCGCAAAATTCAATTCGAAATCAGGAAAATTGTGATGGACGGTTTAAATTTTACGGTGAAATGATCGCTTTCCAGTCATCGCATTCAGCAATTTTTTTCAGGTGATTGTTCCGTCCTATCAGTAGATTCTCCAAATATTTCCGAAAGAAAATTCGGTTCGCTGTCCTACCAAGAATACCAAGCGGTGACTCAAAATCAAAGATGTCGATCATCAAAGTTTTATCATCTTCCTCTAAGAATAGGTGTGCATGGCGATATGATTTAAACATTCCCCGTTTCAATTCGTCCACAAAAATAGTCGGTTTGTTGAACTCGGTAATTTCGAAACAAAGGTTTTGTGTGAATCCACAGAGCTTCGCTTTCGTTGTTACAGTTTGGTTTAAACCAATCAGCCCACGCGTTTTCTCTGCGATCAACTGTTTGCCATGTTTTTGTGCTGACATCAAGTGAAAATCGATACTCCGTGCGAGATCAAACACCACATCAATGGGCGCGCAGATTTCAGTATTGAGCTCGATTCTTGGCATTTCTTGGCTTAACTTGTTGAGCAATGAGTGAACATGGAATGTACGTGTTGTGTTCGGTGGAATGAGATGACAAAATACAAAAACAGACCAAATGAAAATTTTTTTCAAAGAAAGATGTAAATTCGAGTATGAAAATAGTGCGATTGACCTTGCTTTTACTCATCCCATTTCTATCGGGTTCGTTTGCGGTGCGACCATCTGCGGATGAAAAACACAATATTACCGTGACCATTACCAATATTCGAAGTAGTAGTGGTCGGATTCAAATCGAAATCTACCGGAACTCCCCATCATGGGAGGCCGAAACGGCATACAAGCAGTTGTATGTTTCCAAGAGCAGCATGAAAAACAAGTCGGTGACTTACACCATTTATGGTCTCGCGCCGGGAACCTATGGCGTCACCCTTCTGGATGATGAAAACGTGAACAAAGTAATGGATTATGGAATGGTGTTGCCCAAGGAGGGTTTTGCATTCTCAGATTACTATCACACGGCATGGAGCAAACCCAAGTTTAGTGCGTTTAGCTTTTCACTTGGGACTGACAAGAGCGTAACCATGAAAGTTCGGTACATGTAGAGTTGCCATATCTGGATCAATGTGCACATGTATTAATTGCCAAACTTTCACAATCGACCCCGTTTATCGTTGAATTCTTAACAGTTGACCGCCCATAAAATCAAATTTTTAGCGTAATTTTGTGCATCAAATTAACATTCAAAAAAGAAGCTCATGGCTGAAGTACTGACAGACCTAGGAATAAAAAAAATTCTTGCTCAATTTAACATTGAGGAAGTCAATAGTGGTGCATCAACGGGAGGTCGTTGGTTCAATACGCGTGGCGAAAAAATTGATTCTGTTTCACCTGTGGACGGAAATGTGATCGCGAGTGTGAATTCTGCAACAGAAGTGGATTACGAAGCAGTGATTCTAAAGGCTCAAGAAGCATTCAAAGTGTGGCGAACAGTGCCTGCACCAAAACGCGGAGAAGTTGTACGTCAGTTAGCTGAAAAATTAAGAGAATACAAACAGCCCCTTGGTGAGCTCGTTTCCTATGAAATGGGTAAATCCTTGCAGGAAGGATTGGGCGAAGTACAAGAAATGATTGATATCTGTGATTTTGCCGTTGGATTATCGCGCCAATTGCATGGTTTGACTATGCACTCTGAGCGTCCAGGTCACAGAATGTATGAGCAATACCATCCGCTTGGTATCGTTGGAATTATTTCAGCGTTCAATTTCCCTGTCGCGGTTTGGAATTGGAATACAGCCCTTGCCTGGGTATGCGGAGACGTATGTGTGTGGAAACCATCTGAAAAAGCTCCATTAACAGCGATCGCTTGTCAACAAATCACCAAAGAAGTATTCGATGCGAACGGCGTTCCAGAAGGTGTTTCTGGCTTGGTGATCGGTGGTGCTGAAATTGGAAAATTGATGGCTGAAGATACACGTGTTCCGTTGGTTTCTGCAACTGGATCCACGCGCATGGGTAAATCTGTAAGTGCTGCAGTTGGAGCACGTTTAGGAAATTCCTTGTTGGAACTTGGTGGGAACAATGCAATCATCATCACACCATCTGCTGACTTGAACATTGTTGTGCCAGGAGCGGTATTTGGTGCTGTTGGCACATGTGGACAGCGTTGTACGTCTACGCGTCGATTGATCATCCACGAAGATGTGTATGACAAGGTAAAAAATGCAATCGCAGGTGCGTATCCTCAATTGAAAATTGGAAATCCATTGGACGAAACCAACCACGTTGGACCGCTGATCGATAAAGATGCTGTGGCAATGTACTTGGATGCGTTGGAAAAAGCGAAAGTAGAAGGCGCAACAATTTTGGTTGAAGGCGGCGTATTGAGTGGACCAGGTTATGAGTCAGGGTGCTACGTAAAACCTGCGATTGTTGAAGCGAAAAATGACATGAAAATCGTTCAGCACGAGACATTTGCACCGATTTTGTACATCATGAAATACAGCGGAGGCGTTGAAAATGCTATCGCTATTCAAAACAATGTGCCGCAAGGATTGTCTTCTGCGATCATGACAAATAGCATCAAAGAAAGCGAAGCATTTTTGGCCGCAACTGGATCTGACTGTGGAATTGCCAACGTAAACATCGGAACATCGGGTGCAGAAATCGGTGGAGCATTTGGTGGTGAAAAAGAAACAGGTGGTGGACGTGAGTCAGGGTCAGACGCTTGGAAAGTATACATGCGCCGTCAAACAAATACAATCAACTATACAGATTCACTGCCGTTGGCGCAAGGAATCAAGTTTGATTTGAAATAAAATACAAAGCCCCGACATTCGCAAGGAGTGTCGGGGCTTCTAGTTGTAGGTAATCTGTTTATTCTTCCAAGATTGGCTCTTCCAACACGGCATTGGATACTACGTCCTCGCCAAATTTCTCCACATTCACCAACCATGCTGCGGCATTTTTCACGTACCTTCCCGTACCTGCCGTATCCCAATTGATGAACAAGCGCGTAAATCCACCATCCAAAATCAATCGTTTTCCATCCTTTTCGTAAACCGCTGTCACCAAGTTTCCTTCTGAACCGTACACTAACGGCTCCAAATCCTTATTCTCGGCAAGGGTTGCAATCGTGATTCCTTCATACAAATGTTGCAGACCAGTTGTGATGAGGTGATTCGGCATAATCCCTACTTTTTTTCCGCCCATCATCAAATCAACAACTTGATTTCCCATCGTGTTTCCAGTCATTTCCGTGCCGATTAACGCCTTCGCTACATAATTCGCATCCGCATAGTAAGGTTCATTGTCACCGAAAATGTAAACGCCTTTTCCAGCGTCAAAAAATTCTTTGATCACCTTGATGTGCTCTTCGTTAAGCATTTGAACATTGCTCGAAATGATCCATAATTGGCAGGCTTTGTCCAATCCTTCTTTCAATTCTTTGGCTGGAGGAGGCTGATTCATCCAACGATACACCGAAAAGCCTTTTTCCTTCAACGCGTTTTTGGGCAATTCAAAATCGAATCCTTCACCTGTGTATAGATGCAGCACCGCGATGGTTTGACCTTCAAATGCACCGTCAACCGCTAAGTCGTATTGATTTCCTTGTGCATTTCCATAAGAATCCGCGGCCACTTCGCGTTCCACAGTAATGGTTTGAGATGCGCCAGTCGCACGGTCATAAATGACTTCTTCTCGGCTTTCTGTAATGACATTTTTCGCTGCACATTTATTATATTGTGCGAAGGCTTGGTTTGAGCTGAACGAAACGCTCAACAAAAATCCTGCTATTAATATTTTGGAGGTTTTCATAATGGGTTGTTTACAATTTGAAGACCTGTAGACCTAAGGTTCAAAAAGGTTCAAAGCGCGCCATTTTTTTTTAAAACAGTAAACGAATTTTGTCGATTAGTCAGCGGTTATAGTGATGTGGCGTGCCTCACATGCGGATGGGGTCAGGGCTGAAGCGACAAGTAGAAGGATTTACAATGAAAAAGGAGTTGTCGAACGGTCTAACCATTCCAAGCGAAAAAACCCTAAAAGTTGTTTGAATGCGGATCAGCTTAGTTCCAATTAAAGAACAAATCGCCTTTAATCGACTCGTGTAGTGATGCCCGAAGCCGTCTGAATTTCTTTTGTGCAACCACATTCCCTTTTTCGGCCTCTGCTTTCACTTTGTAATAAAGATCCATCGTTTCACCGAATAAATCCTGATCCAGTCGATTCTTGATAGTAGCGATTTTGCTGTTCACTTCAATTAAGAAATGTTCAACCTCACCGAGCTCTTTCAATTCTTCCGTGGAGCAATCTTCCTTGCGCACTAGAAACACATAACGCGGCAACAATTCACCGAGCAGAACATTGAATTGATCCAATTCCCGATTCAACAATTGCTTATGTTTTTCAAAACTCATGGGATTAAAGTATGAAAAAAATGATTCCCAAACAATCTTTTTCCTTTTTTAACATTCTTTACAACTCCAGTGCTTTGCGTAACTTTGATCCATGGCTGGAATTTATCTTCACATTCCTTTTTGTAAACAACAGTGTTCGTATTGTGATTTTCACTTTAGCACAAGCTTCGAGGTGTATCGTACACAGATGGTCGATGGCATCGTGAATGAGTTGACTAATCGGGTGGATTATCTTGAGAAACGACCGATCCAAACCATCTATTTTGGGGGAGGAACGCCAAGTATTTTGACGCAAATGGAACTTTCACTCTTGCTCGAAACGATTAAAAAGAACTATGAAGTTGCCGAAAATGCCGAGATCAGCTTAGAGGCCAATCCAGATGACTTAACTCCCGAATACCTTAACGAATGGCGTGAACTTGGCATCAATCGCCTCAGCATCGGTTTGCAATCGTTCAAGGCATCAGATTTGAAATGGATGAATCGCGCGCACACTGTTGAGCAAGCTCGAAATTGCGTGAAACTTGCCCACGAAGCAGGATTTGAAAACCTCACGGTCGATCTCATTTATGGTTTGCCCGGACTAACGATGGACGAATGGAGATCGCACATTCAAACGGTGATTGATTTTGGTGTACCGCATATTTCTGCGTACTGTTTAACCGTGGAAGAAAAAACGGCGCTTCATAAATTGGTTACTGCGGGAAAAATTGCGACTGTCTCGGATGATGTTCAAAGTGAGCAGTTTCTAATGCTGCTCCATGTTCTCGAAGAAAATGGATTTTTGCAATACGAGATTTCAAATTTCGCAAAACCAGGATTCGAGTCACAACATAACGGTAACTATTGGAAAGGGGAGTGGTATATTGGGGTTGGACCATCGGCACATTCCTTTAACGGATTAAGTAGACGCTGGAATGTGGCTAACAATAGGCGTTATCTGAAAGCAATGGAAACTGGAGAGCCGTATTTCGAAACAGAAATTCTAACACTTGAAAATCAATTTAACGAACGTATCTTAACAGGTCTGCGCACCACAATTGGCGTCAATTTGAGCGAACTTGACGGTATTTATCCGATTCCGAACTCCTTTTTCAAGCGCCTGGAAGAATTCACTGAGGCGAAGTGGGTCCATCAGAATGAAAATGTAATTTATTTAAGCCAAGAAGGCCGATTGCGGGCGGACCATATTGCGTCCGAATTATTTGTTTAGTCGCTTTATCCTTTCGTATGCTTCAGGTATTTCAAGTTCGGGATGGACCAATTTAGTCAACTCGATTTGCATATTTTCTGAGTTGTTTCCTAGGAAGAATTGACTTAACTTTACCTAGTCAAAAATGGCAATAAACCAACCAACCTCAAGATTATGGCAATTACGAGTCATGCTATCGATACCTACAGAATTTATCATTACAGTGAAGAAAACAGCTATGGACAAACAGCAGTAATCAGCTGTTTTGGGGAGTCGAAACACCGCGCGACACTCTATTTTTACAAAACGGGAGAAATACATCCAGTAAGTACAATTCTCGTGAGTGGAACAATCTATTTGAGGTTTACAGAAGCTCGATTAAGTGAAATCGTTGCAACCTTGCGTGAAGAAAAACCACTCATGATTTGTTTCAACGATGTAACAGGAGCGGGATGGGTGTCAACTTCACCTGAGCCTGTTGGTGAAGAAGAAGGAGTTTAAATCGATATTTACTACAATTTCTTTACGCGTGGTTGGAAATGCGTCTCACTTCATCGAGGTTTCCAAACCCCTTAGGATTTCCTACTTCTTATTTTCCTATTAACTTTACGGTTGAACAGTTTATATGTTAACCATGAAGATTTTTTGCACGCTCCTCGCGCTCGCTATAGTGTCCACCGCTTTTTCCCAGAAAAAAGTCATCGATCATACGGCTTATGATGGTTGGAAAACCTTGAAAAACGAGAAGATTTCGAACGACGGGAATTACATTGCCTACGAAGTTACGCCACTTCGCGGTGATGGATATTTGTACATCTACGATGTCAAGGCCGAAAAAATGGATTCAATTCCTCGCGCATCAAATGCATCGTTTTCCGGCAATAGCAATTATGTCGCATTCAAAATTGTTCCAGGCTTCGACACACTTCGGAACTGTGAACTCAACAAGATTGATAAAAAGAAATGGCCGAAGGATTCTCTTGGGATTTATGTGTTTGCAAGTGCTGAGTTGATGAAATTTGGACGGATCTCGTCCTTTGAAGTCAATAATGAAAGCGATTGGATCACGTTTATGTCTGAGGACAATGATGTAAAAATGGAGTTTGACTTCTCCAAAAAGAAAAAAAAGAAACGAAAATCGAAGAAAAACAAAGAGGAAGAATACACGTCAACGGGTCATGCGCTCACAATCTTGAATCCAGTTTCCAATGAATCCCGAGAAATTAAGGACGTCACCACTTTTACTGTTTCGAAATATGGAAACCGAATTGCCTTTGCGACCCACAAAAAACTTAAAACGGATTCCGTTGAATTGAATATGGTGTACACACCGGAACTCCAAGAAAAATGGTCGTGGACGCAAAAATTTACGGACATCTCTGGGTTGGCGTTCAATGAGCAAGAATCGCAATTGGCGTTTTTATCCTCCTTGGACACTGCCAAAGTCAAAGTTTTTGGATTGAAATTGTATGACATCGGATTGGGCTCAATGCTCTCGATAGCAGACACAAGTCAGGCTTTTCTTGTGGATGGCGATGCAGCCTCAACTAATTTTGCACCGCGCTTCACAAAGGATGGGTCGTACCTCTATTTTGGATCAGCTGAAACGCCCAAAGAAGAACCAAAAGACACGTTGGTTGAAAGCGAAAAGGTGAATTTGGATCTTTGGCATTACCAAGAAACACGCTTACAACCGCAACAATTGAAAGAGTTAAAAGGCGACCTGCGGGAAACAACATTGTATGCGTATGACATCGCGAATGCCAACACGACTCAACTGTCGAATGATACGTTGCAGGTGCGACCTGAATTGGATTTGAAAGGCGAATATCTGTTCGGAATGAGCAATGAGCAGTACGCGCATACCTATAACTGGGTGATTCCTTATCCAGAAGATCATTACCGCGTTTCCATCAAAACGGGTAAAAGTGAGTTGATCCTTGCAGGAAATGCGTTTGGCGGAAACTTGTCGCCGACAGGAAAATACTACACCTATTATAACAACGAGAAGCACAACCATTTCCTCATTGATTTAGTAACCAAGAAGGAAGCGTGTGTGACCTGTGAGGTGGACAATGTGCATTGGGAAGAAGACCTAAACGGTATGCCAATGGAGGCTTCTCCACTGGGAACGCTTGGATGGAAGAAAGGTGAAGCGAAATTGTACATCCAATCTGAGTTTGATATTTGGGAATACAATGTTGAGACCAAAGAGCTAGAATCCATCACCAACGGAGAAGGCGCGAAACAGAAAATTGAACTCCGACCAGAGGTGTGGTCGCGTGATAGTGTGTATGTTGACTTTAACAACACCTTCATCAAAGGCTTTAATCGCACCACAAAGGGAACGCATTTTTTCGAATTAAAAGAACATGCGGGACACATAGATTTTAACGAATTGGCATACTACGATGCTGAGGTATATTCCCTAAAACGCTCGAAAAATACAGCGCAAATCACCCTTCGCAAAATGACGGCGATCGACTACCCAAATCTATTTCTTGCAGACGCTAATTTTGAGATCAATAAACAAGTATCAGACGCCAATCCTCAGCAAAGTGAATACAATTGGACAACGGTAGAATTGGTCAAATGGAAATCGTATGAAGGCATCGAACTCGAAGGGTTGCTGTACAAACCAGAGAATTATGATGCAGCGAAAGAATACCCATTGATGGTCTATTTTTATGAGCTTTATTCGCATGAATTGCATACGCATTACATACCAAAACCTACCGCGTCGATCGTTTTCCCGACAGAATATGCATCTGCGGATTATTTTGTGTTCATTCCTGACATTCGCTATAAAGCAGGACATCCAGCGAAATCAGCGTATGATTGCGTTTTGAGTGGGACCGATCGAATTCTTGAGCTTTATCCAAATGTCGATTCGACGCGCATGGCGTTGCAAGGTCAATCGTGGGGAGGCTATCAAACGGCTCAACTTGTGACAATGACCAATCGCTATAAAGCGGCAATGGCGGGTGCACCCGTAACAAATATGTTTTCAGCGTATGGCGGGATACGTTGGGCAAGTGGCTTCAATCGTCAATTTCAATATGAAAAAACACAAAGTCGAATTGGCTACACCATCTGGGAAAAACCGGAGTTATATGTTGAAAATTCACCCCAATTTCACCTGCCCAACGTGCAAACTCCATTGTTGATCATGCACAACGATGGCGATGGAGCCGTTCCGTGGTATCAGGGAATTGAACTCTACACAGGACTAAAACGATTGGGTAAAACAACCTGGATGTTGAACTACAATGGTGAAGAACACAACTTGTTGCGCAACGCGAACCGAATTGATTTGAGTATCCGAATGCGCCAGTTTTTTGATTACTACTTGCACGATAAAGAAGCACCTCTTTGGCTGACGGATGGTATTCCAGCGACGGTTAAAGGAAAGGAATTGCGGTATTGAATTCTGGCGATCCAAAAGAAGTGAGTAAAGAAGAGCGAAGTACCTGAAAAATGGATGAACAAATGGAAAAATTACAGAATTTTATTGATGGCGTTTATTGTGGACCACTAACGGGTGAATACATTGATAACATTGAACCAGCGACAGGTAAAGTCTATTCTCTGATCCCAAATTCTGGGGCTGAAGATGTGGAAATGGCAGTTAAGGCTGCTGAAAAAGCATTTCCGATTTGGTCTGGAATGAGCGTCAGCGAACGCAGTGAAATTTTGGTAAAACTCTCCGCTGGGATTGAGGCGAGAATGGACGAATTTGTGCAAGCTGAATCCAAAGACAACGGCAAACCAATCACCCTCGCTGCACATGTGGATATACCAAGGGCGGTTTCGAATTTTCATTTTTTTGCAACTGCCATTGTCCATTTCGCATCCGAGTCACACCAAATGGTGGGGGAAGGAGTCAACTACACGCTTCGAAAGCCGATTGGAATTGTGGGTTGTATTTCGCCTTGGAACCTACCGCTCTATTTGTTTTCTTGGAAAATTGCACCGGCGCTTGCTGCTGGAAATTGTGTGATCGCAAAGCCATCTGAAATTACACCTTACACAGCCTATTTACTTGGAAAAGTTGCCGCAGAAGCAGGCATGCCGCCAGGCGTGTTGAATATTCTCCACGGTGAAGGTGGTACCGTGGGTGATGCCATTGTAAAACACCCAAAAATTAAAGCCATTTCATTTACTGGTGGAACAAGTACAGGTAAATATATCGCGCAAACGGCCGCGCCTATGTTCAAGAAATTATCATTGGAACTCGGCGGAAAAAACCCAAACATTATTTTTGCCGATTGTGATTTCGACGATATGTTGAGTACAACACTTCGATCGTCCTTCGCGAATCAAGGGCAAATTTGCTTGTGCGGATCACGTATCTTCATTGAACGCGCAATTTACAATAAATTCAAAGAGGCATTTGTAGACCGTGTGAGCAAAACAACCGTTGCGCCACCGCACAATCCAGCCGCTAAACTGGGTGCAGTTGTTTCGAAGCCCCACATGGAAAAAGTGCTATCCTACGTTGAACTAGCGAAAGAAGAGGGAGGAATCGTGCTTACGGGTGGCGAACGCGTTTTGATGGAAGCACCGTATGAAGAAGGATTTTACCTCCGACCTACAGTCATTGAAGGATTGGCATTCGATTGTCGGACAAATCAAGAGGAAATTTTTGGTCCTGTGGTAACAATCACACCGTTTGACACAGAAGAAGAAGTGCTGCACATGGCAAATTCAACTCAGTATGGATTGAGCGCAACCCTCTGGACCAGTGATCTCAAACGGGCACACCGCATGGCGAATGAACTCGAAGCAGGAATTGTGTGGATCAATTCGTGGCTCGTGCGCGATTTGCGAACACCTTTCGGTGGCGTTAAGGCCTCTGGAGTTGGACGAGAAGGTGGTTGGGAAGCACTTCGATTCTTTACGGAAGCGAAAAATGTGTTTGTCAGCTATTAATTTTTGCTGATTTCCACCAGGAAGTCTAATCGGCAGTTTTCTCTGAATCGTCAAGTAGGCGATTTAGTTCGGCCAATTCTTCCTCTGTCAAATGGCGGTATTTCCCTTCGGGAACGTCCAATGAAATGTTCATGATCCGAATGCGTTGCAACCGAATAACGTCATAGTCAAAGTATTCGCACATTCGACGAATTTGGCGGTTCAATCCTTGCGTTAACACAATTCTGAAATCGTATCGGTCCAGTTGCTCTACCACACATTTTCGGGTCACTTGATCCAAGATCGGCACCCCATTTCCCATGCTTCGAATAAAATCTGATGTAACTGGTTTGTGCACGGAAACAATGTATTCTTTCTCGTGGTTGTTGCGCGCGCGCAAAATCTTGTTTACGATGTCCCCATCATCAGTTAGTAAAATCAGTCCTTCGCTCGGTTTGTCTAATCGACCAATCGGAAAAATGCGCGTGGGATAATTAATGAAATCAATGATATTGTTTTTTTCAATCCGTCCGTCTGTTGTACACACAATGCCAATCGGTTTATTGAACGCGAGATACACGTGTTTTTTGACTTGCTGAATCACCGATTTACCGTCCACCGCAACATCGTCATCTGGAAACACTTTGGTTCCCATTTCAGGCACAACGCCGTTAATGGTGATGCGTCCTTCCAAAATTAGTTTGTCGGCAGCCCGTCGCGAGCAGTAACCCACTTCGCTCAAAAATTTATTGATTCTTACCGATTGATCTTCACTCATTTTTCCCTGATTCAATGCAAAGGTAGGAGAATACTTTTGGATAAGCACGTCTTGGGATTGATTCCAACCAATTTCATCTTTTCGTCACAAGTTGGACTAAAAATGAAAAATTGTAAAGAAAAGTGTGCTTTTTTCGGCCGAACTTTTCGTGCAAATAGCAACTTTCATTATTTTTAACTCTATTAAATCAATAGAATGAAAAAAGGGAAAGTAAAATTCTTTAATGAATCAAAAGGTTTTGGGTTCATTATTGAAGACGAAACAGGCGAGGATCGTTTTGTTCACGTCACAGGTCTAACGGAAGACATCAAAGAAGGTGATAACGTTGAATTCGAGCTTCAAGAGGGAAGACGTGGTATCAATGCCGTTAATGTAAAGGTAATTTAACAACCGATTAGATTGTATAGTTACTAAGTCCCGGCAATAAATGTCGGGACTTTTTTGTACCCTAACATTGATGGTTTCGGGGTTTAATCCTTGAATTGTTTTTCCCACACTGGATCCATTGAGATTTGGAGCTCACGTGTAATGAAAATCAAGTCGTTTTCAGCTCCCGACATTGCAATTGTCCGTGAACAGATACTGGTCGACCAATCCTTTGGAACGCGTTGATGCTGATTTGCATAAATGAGGTATTCCTTTCCGATCACAAATTTATAGCCACACGCTTTTGGTGAACTATTGGTGCGAATGATCACTTTTTCACCCGTTTTCTCTCCCTTGAAGTCCTTTTTTATTTCGACCGAAACCAAGTTTTCGCTCCCGTCTTTCGATTTGGTGATGGAGAGAACTTTGCCGATAATCACTTGCCGACTGCGGTGGTATTCGAGAGAGAGTTCAATTTCAGACGAGCAGTCACACGCGATGATGGGGGAACTTACTAAGAGGAGAAAAAGGAGAATAACAATACGCATTTTCGATGGATTTGGTCATTCAAAGAAACGAAGGTTTGTTCAATTTCAAGGCATCAAATTCGCAGATCTTCTCAGAATTTTTTCAACAACTGCAAGTATGTTGGGCATCCACTCGTAATCCATGGTATAATCCATCTATCTTTTGAGGAAGGGTGTTCAAAAGATAGTGCTGATTATGGCATTTCAGACAGTTTTTGCTGCGATAGTGATTGTTATTTGGGATGGAAATAATCACGAATCATGGATTTTACCTGTTGGGATAAACCACCATGAATGCCTAAAAATGGTCTTTATGATGGTTTTAGCCGACATTTATCATGTGTAGATAGTTAATGGTTTTAGCTCATCGTATCGAAATTTTAGTGAACGAACAGATTGAATCATGTGTTTTTAGTTTACATACTTAGAGGGATAGTTTAAATCAATAATAGGTAAACGTGTAATTTTCCCCACCATAAAATCCGCGTTCAAACACCTTTATTAGTTTTCCATGATCGTATTCGAATTCATGATGATTTATTGTGCCTTCATGGTATGCCATCTATAACATATTTCAAATTGTGCTGGCAACTAGAATGCTTCCAATACAGAATCAACGGAATAAATACTACGGTTATTCCGACTTACCTGTATAGAGTCAAATTCACTTGCATAGTTCATTGATTCTTGCTGAATGGTAAATTCAAAGATGTCGAGCGTCTGAACTAAATATTCATCATCATTCTTTTCTGACTGGCCAAACCTAAATGAACCGATCAATAAAAGGATGCTGGCGATCGTGAGTTTCATCGGAGTTTGTGGTGTTTCTCTGAAATTAATTTGAACCGTTGATGCCATGAGAGTCGCTAGAGCGATTCTAAATCTGTGCAGGAAAAACCGCGAATCCAGCTTTTTTCAATGCATTATAATCCTTTGATTTATACATTGAGTTGGGAAACATCACTTGGGCGCCTGGTTTTAGAGATGATTGAAAATTTTCCGGTAGGGATTCTCCATTGAAAGAATAAAATTTAATACGCGCTATGGTCAATTCAGTTAAGTCAGGAAATTCGTTGAAAGGTGCGGCGTTCAGTTCGAGTTCCCAGATGTTGCCGCTAAATTTTGTTGGCATCTTAAAGTTCTGAATCGTGTTAAAAGAAAGTCTCCCCAATTTCTTGAATTCCGAAAAATTTCCATCAATTCCATTTAATCCGGCGAGATTAGAGA
>JBFYPU010000171.1:0-9313 GCA_041303175.1 Crocinitomicaceae bacterium
CTATAAATTGGCGGGGCGAAAAAAAATTATTTTCAAAGAAGAATTACTTTTGTCCAAAGATGCTGATGGAAATTGGTTGGGACGCATTCTCAATCCGGAAGAGGAAATTTTGGTGCAACTGGAATTTCTTGACCACCAGGATACAGTAATAACAATTAATTCATGTGCCATTGAATTCGTCGGAAGAGATATATAATCGGCTCAGGGAAAAGAAGGGGCAAGTTGCGGTGTTGATTGATCCAGACAAGTACACCAATTTGCCCGCGCTCAAGCACTTGTTGCAAAAAGTGGCCTTCGCGGAAGTAGATTTTCTTTTTGTGGGAGGCAGCACTGTTTCGCAGCAAGACTTTCAATTGGTTGTACAAGCCATCAAGGAGCATTCAAATTTACCGCTTGTACTTTTCCCTGGCGCTGCACATCAAGTTTCAGATAAAGCGGATGCGCTTCTCTACCTGAGTTTAATTTCAGGACGCAATCCAGATTATTTGATCGGTCACCATGTTCAATCGGCACAAGAAGTTTATCAAATGGACATTGAGGTAATTCCAACGGCATATATTCTAATTGATGGTGGAAATTTATCCTCCGTGGCTTATGTCAGTCAAACTACCCCTATTCCGCGGGATCATCACTCAATTATAATGAATACTGCTCGTGCAGGAATTCTTCAAGGAAAACGTCTTGTATATGTGGATGCGGGAAGCGGAGCCAAACACAGTATTCGAACAAAAACAATCGAAGAATTATCAACGTTACCTGTACCACTTATTGTTGGTGGAGGAATTCGTTCATTGGAAAAAATGAACGCGTTGCGAAAGGCAGGTGCAAATGTGATCGTAATCGGGAATAAAATCGAGGAAGATCTGGATTTCCTTCTAGATATCCGTGCGTTCAAACTTCTTGAACATTAAAAAAGCGAACACTAACGGTTCGCTCTTCTTCTGATTTGATGTATTGAATCACATTTTCTCCTCAACTTTGCAGCACTTGCGCGATCCAGGCACTGCGACCCTACCTTTGTGTTCAATGTTTTTGCCATGCACTCCATGTCCGTTTCTTTGATGATTCCCGTTTGAGGCGCGCACGCTTTTTTCCTTATCGTTTACTTGCTGAGCAGGTGCCTTGATCATTTTATTAGATGTATGGCACACCTTCAAGTTTTCCTTTTTTGCCACATCATTGTTGGGTGAATTCTGCGCAAACACGCTCATTGAGGCAAACAACATTCCGACTATCAATAAATTTTTCATCTTTCTATTTTTTAATGAGAATGAATCTGTTTCCATTTCCATTCCCGATTTAGTAGACCTATTCAAATAGCGTTCCAAAAAAATAGTTAGACGCATACCTATTTATTATTCCTCAAAAAAAGTGCGCACTTCGTGAAAATTCGTAGATTTAGTTTATGCTAGTAAAACGGATTGCAAGTATTTGTTTCGCGATTGCCATTTTGATGGCCATGGTTTTGTTTGCGAATGTGGGAACGAAGTATATTCCAGTGCCCGTCGCTCGGACCATTTTTCTGGTAGCTGGAGCATGTGGACTTGTGTTGAACTTATTTTCGTTTCAATCGAGCAAAGGTAATCCTGTTTTTAACCTTGTTTTTTGGCTAGGTAGCATCATTCTATTTACGGGATTGATTTTTCAATGGCAGCATTGGCCTTACCATCGAATTATTGTTCTAGTTGGATTAGGCGTTACAGGCTTGTCCTATTTCTTGAGCCCTACCCTACTCACGGGCGAGCCTGACGAATCAGACATTCTGGATGATTCCAAAAATTTACGTTAGGCATAAACGGCCTTCAAGGACATGTCCAAACTTTTGAAACTGTGCGTGAGTGCTCCAACGGAAATAAAATCTACACCCGTTTCGGCATATTCGCGAATGGTTTCCAAGGTAATTCCGCCGGAGGCTTCTACTTCAAAGTGATCAGGAATGTTAAGTAGTGCAGCTTTGATGCGTTCGGGCGAAAAATTGTCGAGCATGATGCGATCGACTTGCCCCACTTCAAGCACTTCTGCAAGTTCTGTTTCGTTTCTCACTTCGATCTCAATTTTTAGCGATTTTCCTGTTTCCTTGAGGTAACGATTTGCTTTTTCAATTGCTGGGCGAATGCCACCTGCGTAATCCACATGATTGTCTTTGAGCATGATCATGTCGTACAAAGCGAAGCGATGATTGTGACCACCGCCAATTCGAACCGCCCATTTTTCCATGTATCGGATGCCTGGGGTTGTTTTACGAGTATCGAGCAATTTTACGTTCGTCCCCTCGATTAAGCTTACAATTTGATGCGTTTGCGTCGCAATTCCGCTCATTCGCTGCATGAAATTGAGTACCAAGCGCTCCGTCGACAAAATGGACCGTGAAGCACCTTTGACAATGAATGCGATATCGCCGAATTTCACATGCTGACCGTCATTAATGAAGACTTCAATCTCCAAATTTGGATCAAAGGTTTTGAAGATTTTTACAGCAAGTTCAACACCTGCAAGGATACCCTCATCTTTAATAAGAAGACGGGCGGTTCCAATTCCATTTTCGGGAACACATGAAAGCGTTGAATGATCACCGTCTCCAATATCTTCACGCAAGGCATTTGCAATAATTTCATCAATCATGCGTCAAAGATAAAGATTCTTGCTTGGGTGAATAAACTTCCGCGAAAATTTGATGCTAGGCGGTGTCAGAAAACTCCACCCCGCAGAATTCGAAAAAACTAATCCTTTTCGATGGTGAGACTTTCAATTTTGAAGGCGGATTGCTCCTTTTTGAAATAGATGGTGACGCGGTATTTTTCTGATCGGCTGGAATAATTTCCAATGGCAAATGTTCCATCATCCGACTCCTTGCCTTTAAAGATGAAATCGAATCCTGTGCATGGGTGTTTTGTCAAGAAATCTTGCAAGACGAGGTTCGCTTGCGATTGACTATATGCTCCCTCTTTCCCAACGATATTCACCAAAATCTTCGTTTTACCCAGGGCTGTAATTTCTTTGGCACTGTTTGATTCGAAGGCTTTTTCGATCGTGGTGTATGGAACACTTGATACGATATTGGCCGACAGTAAAATGGACGTAACGATGGAATATACTAGAAACATACGCTGCTATTTTCCGCTAAATCTACAAATATAGTGCCGAAAGCAACCCAAACTAGGAATGAATTTTTAGTATGTTTGACCAATGAAACTAAAACTGATCTGCGTTGGAAAAACAGAACGAGCGTATCTCAAAGAGGGCGAAAACGAGTATATAAAGCGGCTTTCGTACTATTGTCAGTTTGAAAAAATTGAAATTCCGGAGCTGAAAAACGTGAAAAATCTAAGTGTCGATCAAGTGAAAACGGAGGAAGGAAAATTGATTTTGGCAAAAATTGAACCTTCGGAGCAGCTGATTTTATTGGATGAAAACGGAACGTCCTTCAATTCAGTAGGTTTTTCGAACTATCTGCAAAAAAAATTCAATCAGGGTGGAAAATCTCTAGTTTTTGTGGTGGGCGGGGCATACGGTTTTTCGCAAGAAGTATACGACCGATCCGACGGGAAAATTCGTCTTTCGGAGCTCACATTTTCGCATCAAATGGTACGTTTGTTTTTTATCGAACAGGTGTATCGCGCGTTTACCATTTTAAAGGGTGAGCCGTACCACCATCAGTAAAAGAACGTAACAATATCGGCCTCATTTCGTAGGCTAGAAGTCGACTTATGATGGAGCAAGACTATTTCGGGGTTCTTCAATTGTTACCCGCATTCGTGTGGTTCATCATTATATTGATCATCGCTCAAATCCGCCGTGGAACGTACGAAAAAGAGGAAGGCAAGTACTTCATGTACAACGTCTTGGTTAAATTGGTTTTCAGTCTCGCATTCGTCTTGTTTTACATCATTTCGGTTCAAGGTGGCGACACGATTGCCTATTATGACGGCGCACTAGCCCTAAACAACCTCATGGTGGAAAATCCAGGACTTTATGTTGATCAGTTATTGAGCACACCAACCGACGATTCCATAGGGCAGTATTTCAATGCTCGAACGGGGTACCCACCTGGATGGATTTACCGGGAACCAGAAGGTTTTTTTGTAAGTAAAATAACTTCTATCCTGAGTTTAATCACCTTTAAAAGTTTCATTGCGACCACCTTTTTGATCTCCTATTTTGTGGCTTCTGCATCCTATCGCGTCTATGCGCTGATTCGAAAAATGAACCTTGTTCCAGAATCCTACTTAGCTCTCGCACTACTATTTTTGCCATCCGTCAACTTTTGGTGTACAGGAGTATCCAAAGACTCATTTGTCCTTATTGGCGTATTGATGATGATTTATCATGCGTTTCGATTGATCTCACCCGACAACAAACGGAAAATTCGCTCCCTGATTCTTTTCACGCTGATGGCATTAATGGTGTACCACATTCGTTCCATCATCCTATATGTTACCATACTCTCCATTGTTTTTGCATACAGTACATTCATAGCGAATCGGTTTAAAGGTAGCAGACAAGGAATCCTCATTCTCCGATTTCTAATTATCGTGGTTGGATTTGTTGTCATTTCACAATCCCTTTCGAGCAGCTCGGAAGCCGAATTTTTAGCACAAAATGAAATTTTCGAGGAAGCAGCGATCACCCAGCGTGATTTTGCCACCAACGATGCTTATGGAGACAACCGCTACTCGATCGGAGAAATTGAATTCACACCCGTTGGATTGGTTCGAGCAGCACCTTTTGCCATTCTTGCAGGAATGCTTAGACCGTTTCCATGGGAAGCGCTGTCGCCCTCTCTTATTTTTAACGGGATGGAAAGTCTACTCTTGATCTTCTTGATTTTTAGATTCTTCCTGCGCGGCCCATGGGCGAAATTTAAGCTTATTCAAACCCAAGAACTGCTCTTGTTCGCTCTGCTCTTCGTGCTCATTATGGCATTTGTGACGGGCCTCACTTCTGGACTTTTCGGGGTGTTGGTGCGCCTTCGAGCGCCGCTCCTTCCATTCGCTGTTATTATCCTTTCGATTCAACCAATACTTAACGTTGTTGGCCCAAAAACACAATCGCCTGAGACCTAATTCAGAATCGACCTGGCCTGCATTTTTTCCTGAAAAGAAACGTATATTTGTACTTGAACTAGGTTGCACTCGAATGGAAACTACGTATGTCTAAAACAACGATTATTGATGCCAAATCAAGGCAGTTTTTTCCAAATTTCAAGGAGATTAGAAAGTACAAAGATCTCTTTCTAACGCTTGCTTGGCGAGATTTTAGGGTTCGATATGCACAAACTACGATAGGTTTTCTTTGGGCATTCATTCAGCCTGTTGTAACGCTGATCATCCTTACGCTTGTTTTTGGAAAAATTGCTAAGGTTGACACGGGTCCAATTCCGCACACTGTTTTTACTACCTGTGGCTTGATCACTTGGACATACTTCGCCTTTGTCATGACCAACTCTGGTAAATCAATCATTGAGAGTCAGAACATGATCAAAAAAATCTATTTCCCTCGGTTGATAATTCCACTTTCTAAAGCCGTTGTTGGTTTGATTGATCTTGGTGTTACCGTGTTGATGCTAATTATTTTAATGATTTGGTATGGGCTTGCCCCAGCTCCGACAGCATGGCTTGCGCCTGTTTTCCTGTTAATCGGAATGATTGCAGCATTAGGTGTTGGGATTTGGCTAAGTGCACTCACCATTCGATTCCGAGATTTCCAACACATCATTCCCTTCATCGTTCAACTCGGAATGTTTATCACTCCAGTTGCCTACCCAGCCGAACAAGCAGCTAGACAAATGCCTGATTGGATGATGAGTATCTATTATCTAAATCCAATGGCGGGTGTCGTTCAGGGTTTCAGATGGAGTCTTTTTGGCGGGGATGCACCCGATAATTTTATGTTCATTTCCTTTGGTGTAATCGTGATCTTGTTTGTTACGAGTCTCATGTATTTCAAACGTGTCGAAGACGAAATAGCTGATTTTGTATAGATGAACGAGCCGATTGCAATAAAAGTCAGTAACCTAAGCAAGCGCTACACCATTGGGAAGCAGAAAGATGCTAGCTTGCGTTCAACGCTCACCAGTGCGTTCAAAAGTGCGGCAACAAAAGGCGACGATTTTTGGGCACTAAAGAATATTAATTTTGAAATCAATTCGGGCGATATCGTTGGCATTATCGGAAAAAACGGTGCGGGAAAAAGTACGCTTTTAAAGGTGCTTTCACAGATCACCAAACCAACAACCGGTAGAATTGAAATAAACGGACGCGTTGCTTCTCTCCTGGAAGTGGGAACTGGATTTCACCCAGAGTTAACGGGTCGAGAAAATATCTACCTCAATGGAACAATTCTCGGGATGACGAGAAAGGAAGTAAAAGAGAAATTTGACGATATTGTCGCCTTTTCAGGAGTAGAAAAATTTATTGATACGCCTGTCAAGCACTACTCATCAGGAATGTATGTTCGATTGGCTTTTTCAGTCGCGGCGCATTTGGAACCCGAAATTCTGATTATTGATGAAGTATTGGCCGTTGGTGATGCTGAATTTCAGAAAAAGTGCATCGGTAAAATGAGTGATGTAGCGGCACAAGGAAGAACGGTACTTTTCGTGAGTCATAATATCGCGGCGATCAAAGAATTGTGTACGAAGGGAATCGTTCTCCATCATGGCGAGGTTCAATTTTCTGGGAATCAAACAGATGCAATTGACAAATACCATGAAATGAATCGGGGAAATGTCTTATCTACTCAGCTGAAAAATGAACATGTCGAAATTTTGAATTTTAATATTGCACCGGCGTCTGGTCAATTTATTAGTATTTCAAGTGGATTTATATTTTCAATGGATTTTATGCATCAGCCATCGAATGGAAATCTTGCTGTCACCTTCGAGGTTGTCAACAAGGACGAAATTGTGGTTTTCCATCATGGTGAATGGATTTGCTCAGAAAAAAATTCAAAGCAAGGACGTTATTCTATCCAAGGGACAGTTCCTGGAAACACGTTGAACGCCGGAAACTACTTTTTCAATGTAATTATTGCCACGAGCCTTCATCACGTTTTGATTCAAGCGGAAAACATTGCTCAGTTTGAGGTTGAGAATGAGACCTTAGCAGGAAACAACTCCGTATTGCCCGGTGTGCTGCGCCCTGATATTCGTTATGATTTCAAATTTCTTGATGCATAAATGGGAATCTTGACGAAAATAAAAAAAGCACGGTACTCGTTCGATTTCAATTATTTGAAAGCCGTTTCCTTCAGGACTTGGCTCTATTCCTGCTATTTGACGTTTCGTTACATCGACGAATTTGAGGTCTTCCCCGCAATTCAATTCAATGGTCGTTTCAAAGTCTTTATCGAAAAGAGTAAAACCGCCAAGTTCATCGTCAAGGATCGCTTAATTTTAGACCGTTGGACGAACAAAAAAGGAACAATTACGTTCACGTTAAAAGACAACGCAAACATCGTAGTATACTCCAGATTCATCTTAGGAGATGGAATCAAGGTTTTTGTGAATAATGACGCACAACTCATACTCAAAGGAAGAAAGCACGAATCCGGTGCGGGAATCACGGCAAATTCAACCATTATGGTGAATCGATCACTTGAGATTGGTTATGACTGTATCATAGCCTGGGACACCTTTATCACCGACTGTGATTGGCACAGCATCATCGGAAAAGAACACACCTACCCGACCATCATTCATGATAAAGTTTGGATTGGTGTTGGGGTCAAAATATTGAAAGGAGTCGAAATTTCCGAAAATTCTATCGTGACTTCAAATTCCGTTGTTACCATGGGGAAATACCCCGAATCTTCGATGCTAACTGGCATTCCTGCAAAAGTAGTGAAAGAAAACATCCCTCTTTGGAGGCGCGAAATGATTGATCCAACTCTATAACGATGAAAACGCCCACATATATCACATTTCCTTCGATCGGTCAGCCAGACCTTGGCTACATCAGCGTGGCACAATTCGAGGATTTGGTTCCATTTGAGATAAAACGCGTTTATTGGACGTACTTTACTCCGAACCATATCGTTAGAGGAAATCATGCACACCGTCAATTGAGACAGGTCATTGTGGCCGTTTCTGGAGTGATTGACTTTACACTCGAAGATCGAAATGGCAAAAAATATGAGTTTCTTCTCGACAACCCAAACAAAGGAATCTACATTCCAGAAGGGTATTGGAGGGTGATTCGATTTTCTCACAGCGCGGTTCTACTTTGCCTAGCATCGGAAAATTACGATGAAAAGGACTATATTCGGGATTACAATGAATTCCGACATGAAAAATAATCGCATTCATGCTCTATCCGACGTGCAATCAACCGAAATAGGTGAAGGAACTTCTATTTGGCAATATTGCGTGGTGTTAAGTGGAGCTAAAATTGGTGATAATTGCAATATTTGCGCTCAGGTTTTCATCGAAAATGATGTGATTATCGGCAATGATGTAACCATAAAAAATGGTGTTCAGTTGTGGGACGGCGTTCGGATTGGAGATCGGGTTTTCATCGGACCAAACGTTACGTTTACCAATGATCTCTATCCAAGATCGAAACAATATTCAAACGAATTTGGATCTATACGCATTCATGAAGGTGCGAGCATTGGAGCGAATGCAACCCTCATTTCAGGAGTTGAAGTAGGTCAATACGCGCTGATAGGAGCAGGAAGTCTTGTAAATCAGTCCATTCCACCATTCACCGTTTGGGTGGGGAATCCTTGTCGCCACATTGGCTTTATCTCAAAATCTGGAAAGCGATACTCCTTCTCCGAATGCGAATCACTTCCAAATTTCATCGAATTACTCAATCATTAAGCGCATGGAAGTTCCATTTCTCAGTCTAAAAGAATTAAATGCTTCACACACTGCTGAAATTGAGCAGCGAATCCATAAAATCCTCAACGACGGATGGTATTTGATGGGGAATGAACTGAGCCAATTTGAAGCCGATTGGGCAAGCTACTGCGGAACGCAACACGCAATTGGCGTTGCCAACGGTTTAGATGCACTTGTTCTGATTTTTGAAGCGTACAAAGAACTCGGAACGTTAAAACTTGGAGACGAGGTAATTGTTCCGGCCAATACCTTTATTGCGTCGATCATTGCGATTCAGAGAGCTGGTTTGATTCCTGTTTTGGTTGAACCTGATGAAACGACGTTCAACCTTGACCCAACAAAGGTTGAAGAAAAAATATCAGAGAACACAAAAGCCATTTTGGCCGTTCATTTGTATGGGCAATTGGCTGACATGCGATCGTTACAAGCCATTGCTGACCAACATCAATTGATCTTGATCGAGGACGCAGC
>JBFYPU010000172.1:0-5561 GCA_041303175.1 Crocinitomicaceae bacterium
TTCATATGGTCGTGTTCCATAGATATAATCGTCGAAAAAATCTTGAAACGAAGTGCCTGTGATCCCCTCAATTGTTGACTGATAATCGCTCTCCGACACACCTTTTCCTTGCAAGGCAAAATTGAAGTAGAGCTGTTTCATCACATCGTCCAAACCGTACTTACTGTCCGTTGCTTTGCGAATCATCACGTCCGTTACAAATGCGAGCAAGCAGCCCTCCACGTAGATGGAAACTTTCCGACCCGGTACGCCAGGCACATAACCATCGAGCCATGTGTCAAAGGACGAATCCGCCACTGAATAATGGAATCTTGCAGCGTTATCAAAATGTCGCTGAAGTTGCGTTGTTAACTCCCTGAAATATGCCTGAATATCAAAAAAACCGCTCTTCAACAAGAACAAATCTCCTTGATAGGTTGTCACACCCTCACAGAGGTAACCGAGCTTAGAATAATTTTCTTTCGTGTAATTGTATGGAAACATCTCAATGGGACGAATGGCTTTCACGTTCCACGTATGATACAATTCATGTGAGCTCACACCGAGTAATTCCGAGTAGAAGTCACCAAAAACTTCATACGACGGACCTAGCAAAACGACCGTTGATTTTTGGTGCTCTACACCGTGATAAGCTTTTATGGGCACGATTTGATTCAAGAAATGGTATTCCTTGACTGGGAATTCAGTAAACTTCTCGATCTGTGCATCCGTGAATGCTTTAAAATCCTTCAGTAAACGCTCCCAGTCGGGTTTCACCTCACCATTGAACCAGACATGGAAAATTGTTCCAAAAGATTCATAACTCTGGTGTTGCAACTTCGCAGAACAAATGAATGGACTATCCAATAGTTCCTCCGTATTTTCCGCGCTCCATACATCGCCTGAACGGTCTAAAGACGTTGCCACCTGGTATGATGATGGAATATTCAAGGTCACCTCCACTTCTTCTCTAAAAGTTTCATCCGTATAGACGCAACAATTAACAGGGTTCACATACAATTGCGTCTCATCCAAAAAGCTTGAACCTGCATTGAGATCCTGAGCAAAATATGAATAGCTCACCCGAATGGAATCCGTATTGGACGTGTCCACTTCCCAGCGATCCTTGGTGCGTTTTTCAAACGAAAGAAGTTTATTGTTCGCGTCAAAAATCTTAAAGTTCCGCACATTCTTTGCAAAGTTCCCTAACTCATATCTTCCTGGCCGCCAACTTGGCAGCTGGATAAACGTAGTCGATTCCTTCGTGGAAAAAACCGCAGAGATTTGAATGTATTGCTGATTGGCGTTCGCGCTATCAAAGGTGAATTTGACCATGAATTTTACTTATATGGTGAATATTCCTAAAATCTATGCATACAACTCACCCTGCAATTCAGAAATGCGTTGATCCTTCAGATACTCATCGTAAGGCATCATTTTGTCAATTGTGCCTGTTGGCGTCAATTCGATGATGCGATTCGCAACCGTGTTCACCAGCTCCTGGTCATGTGATGTTAATAGAAACGTTCATTGAAATTCCTTCATTCCTGTGTTCAAAGCCGTAATCGACTCCAAATCCAAGTGGTTTGTTGGTTCATCCATCACCAATAGGTTTGCTTTAGCCAGCATCATTTTGGACAACATACAGCGTACTTTTTCTCCTCCAGAAAGAACATTAGCCGTTTTGAGTGCTTCTTCACCTGTAAACAACATTCGACCCAAGAATGTGCGTAGGTATACTTCTTCACGCTCTTCGTCCGTTTGAGCATATTGACGTAACCAGTCGATCAATTTTAATTTTTCTTCGAAATAATGGTGGTTGTCGTTCGGTACGTATGCCGTTGTGATCGTCGTTCCGTAGGTAAATTCACCTTTGTCCGCTTTCATATTTCCCATCAAGACTTCAAAGAATGTGGTGATGGCCACCGAATTCCTCGAAATGATCGCGATCTTATCTCCTTTATTTACGGTGAAGGTTACATCGTTGAACAACACGCCATCATCATTCGACATGGTCAAGCCATTCACGCTCAAAATCTGATTTCCCGCATCACGTTCTTGGTGGAATGTAATTCCAGGGTATTTTCTACTCGATGGTTGAATTTGCTCCAAATCGAGGTTATCCAACATTTTTCTTCGACTTGTCGCTTGTTTCGATTTCGACGCATTTGCCGAGAATCGCGCGATAAAGTCCAGGAGGTCTTTCTTTTTCTCTTCCGCTTTTTTGTTTTTATCTGATCGTTGACGAAGCACCAACTGCGAGGATTCGTACCAAAACGAGTAATTTCCAGTGAAGAGATTTATTTTATTGAAATCGATATCACAAATGTGTGTACACACCGTATCGAGGAAGTGACGGTCGTGAGATACAACAATCACCGTATTTTTAAAGTCCAAAAGGAAATCTTCCAACCAACCAACGGTTTTCAAATCAAGGTCATTGGTAGGCTCATCGAGAATCAATAAATCCGGATTTCCAAAAAGCGCTTGGGCGAGTAGCACACGGACTTTCAAATCGTTGGAAAGTTCTTCCATCTTCATGTAGTGCTTCGATTCATCAATTCCCAGATTCGAGAGCAACATGGCAGCATCCGTTTCGGCATTCCATCCTTCGAGGTCAGCAAATTCACCTTCAAGTTCCGCCGTACGCATTCCGTCAGCATCCGAAAAATCAGGTTTTGCATACAATGCATCTTTTTCGTTCATGATTTCATACAAGCGTGTATGACCCATGATTACGGTGTTCAAAACATCGTACTGATCAAATTCAAAGTGATCTTGTTTCAGAACAGCCATCCGTTTTCCAGGTTCCAACACAACGCGACCTGTCGTTGGATCTTGGTCACCCGTTAAAATTTTAAGGAAGGTAGACTTTCCAGCACCATTGGCACCAATAACGCCGTAACAGTTACCGTTGACAAATTTCGCGTTGACGTCGTCGAATAAAACGCGTTTACCGAATTGGAGAGAAAGATTGTTTACTGAAATCATTTGCTGCTAAATTTGCCGCAAAGATACGCAAAATCAATGATTTTAGCGAAAAATCAGCAATTTATACGAAAGCCTAGACTACTGCAACCAGCGTAAAGCACGCGAGTACATGAACACAAAGATACCCGAGAACAGCAATCCGAAAATCAAGGAAATTGTTGGAATGTTCTGTGGAGAAATATAGAGATACAAAACACTGAAGGCAAGTAGACTATAAATGATGTAAAGGTGGAATCCAAGTTTACGCCGCTTCATCATAAAGAACACACCAAAAAACCCTACAGCATTGACCAGAATATTGAGTGCATTTGAAACGTAAAAATTATCATTCGTTTCTTCAATCATTGCCTGAATTTGATCAAATAAATTGATGAAATAAAGGGATCCACCAGCGTTCCGCATGTCGGTTTTTGACTTTGCTGTCGCCACACGTGTTTCCATGACCTCCTCTTCGTTCATGGGCCCACCAATGAGGTTGAAAACGATTACGAGGGTTGAGATTCCAATGCTGATAAAGCTAAGGATAGCCGCTACGAGCAGGATTACTGGACGTTTATTTTCAGCTTGATTTTCGATTACTTCTGTCATATCTCTTTTCTTATCATTTTACATAATTGTTTTCACGAACGCGATGCTCGCAGAAATGAGTGGATGCAAATAGGTATCCTCTTTTACGAAAGATACATGTTCTCTGTACGCAGCGCGTAACGCCTCCAAACTGGGTGATGATTTTTGTGTTCTGAAATCCATTGCTTGCGCCGCATTCAAAAGCTCAATTCCTTGAACGGAGTAGCAATTTTGGATCACGCGGTACAGTTTTGTTGCTGCATTCGCGCCCATGCTCACATGATCTTCTTGTCCATTGCTCGAATCAATTGTATCAACGGACGCCGGCATACACAGTTGTTTGTTTTGACTAACGATAGATGCTGCGGTGTATTGCGGAATCATAAACCCCGAATTCAAGCCTGGTTCTGCGACCAAAAAAGCTGGAAGTCCGCGTGTTCCACCGATTAATTTGTAGACCCGTCGTTCTGAAATACTCGCCAATTCCGACAAGGCGATGGCTAAAAAATCCAAGATAAGTGCAAGGGGCTGTCCATGGAAATTACCTGCCGAAACCACATCATCTTCCTCTGGGAAAATGGTTGGATTGTCCGTAACCGCATTTATTTCGCGTTCCACGATCATCGCGCAATGGTGAATTGTATCGAAGGATGCACCGTGCACTTGGGGAATACAACGAAAGGAGTAAGGATCTTGAACGTGGACTTTCTCTCGCTGAATCATTTCGCTGCCCTCCAATATTTTTTTCATGAACTTCGCTACTGCGATTTGTCCAACTTGGTTCCGTATACCATTCACATTATCCTGAAACGGGTTCAATCGACCGTCGTAAGCATCCAGTGAGAGCGCCGCAATCACATTGAATTGTCCCGCCAATTTCTTTCCATTTGCCACTGCATACGTTGCATAAGCACTCATGAACTGTGTTCCATTTAACAAGGCGAGACCTTCCTTCGAACGCAAACGAATCGGTTCGAGATTGTATTTTTTGAGCAATTCAGCACCCGAGAGACAAACGCCCTCCACCTCCACTTCTCCCTCACCTAAAAGCGGTAAAGACAAATGAGCTAAGGGAGCTAAATCTCCTGACGCACCCAAACTTCCTTGTTGATAGACAACAGGAAGAATGTTTTCGTTGTAGAAGAAAATCAAGCGGTTAATTGTCTCCAATTGAACTCCTGAGTGACCATGTGCCAATCCCAAAACCTTCAACAAAAGCATTCGTTTCACGATTTCAGCTGGCACCACTTCCCCTGTTCCACATGCGTGCGAGAGCACCAAATTTCGTTGTAACTGTTCCAAATCGTCAGGTGAAATGGCCGTATCGCAAAGGGAACCAAAACCGGTGTTTACACCATAAATCAAGCGATCAGCGGTTTTTACTTTTTGATCCAAATAGCTTCTGCACGATTGCACCGCATCGACTGCGAGTGCACCCAATTCAATTTTTTGACCACTGGTGAACAACGCTTCAAATTCATCGATGGTTAACCATTTATTGTCTATCGTGTACATTTAGTTTTGTTTAAATGATTGAATTAAATCGTCCAAAGTCACCGAAACTTGTTCACCTGAATCCATGTTTTTAACCAGAATAATGCCCTGTTCGATCTCATTTGCTCCCAACATTGCCACGTGCTTCACACCTCTTGCGTGAGCATACTTGAGTTGCTTTTGCATTTTTGCATCACTTGGATACACCTCCGAAGAAACGCCCGCTGCACGCAACTTCCGCACGGCGCGGAGACAATGTCCTTGCTCCATTTCACCAAAATTCACGAATAAAATATCCAAGCGATTATCGACCGTTGTGGGAAATAAATTCAACTCCTCTAGCACATCATAAATACGATCTGCGCCAAACGAAATTCCAACACCAGAAACGCCAGGCATTCCAAAAACACCCGTTAAGTCATCGTAACGTCCTCCACCACAAATACTTCCGATCTGTACGCCGTTCGCCTTAACTTCAAATATGGCACCTGTGTAATAGTTCAATCCTCGTGCAAGCGTAACATCAAATT
>JBFYPU010000173.1:0-15661 GCA_041303175.1 Crocinitomicaceae bacterium
AAATGGTGATGTGGCCATCGTTCGTGTAATGCCCAGGGGATTTTATGCAAATGGCGTTGTCGGAAAAGTACTCCCTATTTTCGATCCCAATCCGAATTCTGGGCTTTATGTGAATTTTGGAGTAGGCTACCTTCTGCACAAATTGCGTGTCGAGACACAAGATCATGTTGTTCCACAAATTGAACTTGATTATCGAAAAGGATACGACCGCATGACAACTGGGATCAACACGAGTCAATTTATTGGTTACGCGCTCATGGCAAACGAAAGTCCAATCAATTTTTTCGCAGGATTCTACGCACAACAGGGATTCACCTACAACCAGCGCACCATCAATTTTGATACACCAGATGAGCCGGTGTCGACGGATCTACGCCTCGATCTCCAATTTGGATTTAAAGTCGGCTGGATGATTCCTGTTTATCAACGTCAACCCAAAGAATATTATTTCGACTAATGCGATTGCTCTACACCCTTGGAATCCAACTATATGGCGTCGCAATTCGCGTAGCATCTTTGTTTAATCCTAAGGCGAAAAAGTGGCTTGTTGGGCGGAGAAATTGGGAAAAACGACTTCCAATACTTGATGGTAAAAGCGTGATTTGGTTTCACTGTGCATCGCTTGGAGAATTTGATCAGGGTTTGCCGCTTATGGAAAAAATAAAATCCTATCATCCCGATTGCTTTTTGCTGGTTACCTTCTTTTCACCCTCTGGATTTGAGCATTATCAGAAACGCGAACATCCCGCAGATCACGTTTGCTACCTGCCGCTCGATACGCCAAGAAACGCCAAGAAATTTATTCAGCACTTCGCTCCCTCGCAAACCTTCTTCGTGAAATACGAATTTTGGGGGAATTACATTCTCGCAGCAAAAAAACATGGAAGTAAACTCTACGCCATTAGCGGTTTGTTTCGCCAAAAACAGCGATTTTTTAAGTGGTATGGTCGATTTTTCAGAACCATCTTGAAGCAATTCGATCATGTTTTTGTTCAGAATGAAGCATCCAGACTACTCTTAAAGACGATTGAGGTAGAAAATGTGACCGTCACGGGCGACAGTCGATTTGATCGCGTGATTGAAAACCGAGATCGATCCAAACCAAATGACCTGCTTCAAGCTTTCAAAGCCGACAAACCGCTCGTCATCATCGGAAGTTCGTGGCCCGCAGACGAAGCAATGCTATTTCCTTGGATCAATCAAACGGCGTACAAAATTGTCATCGCTGCTCACCAAATTGATGAAAAACACCTCAACCAAATTGAAACTGGAATTTCACGCACGACTGAACGCTATTCGCGCCTGACATCAGCCAGCAAATTCGACTTTGACGTGTTGATTTTGGACACCATTGGACATTTGGCAAGCGCCTATAAATATGGAACAATTGCGTACGTTGGCGGTGGATTTTCTGGCAATTTGCACAACATCCTCGAGCCAGCCGTTTTTGGTTTGCCTGTTATTTTTGGTCCTAAATACAGCCGTTTTCCAGAAGCGCGAGCCTTCATTGATGGCGGATTTGGATTTTCCGTTGAAAGCACCAACCAATTTGAAAACGCATTTGAAAGCATCACGAATGATTTACTTGAAATAAGTAAAAAAGAACAACTGTTTGTAGAGGCAAACGCGGGTGCATCACAACGAATTTTTCAGGCGATATCTGTTTGACGGATTAGGCGGAACTTTTACCTTCTCCTACTACGTTCAATTCTATTCATCACTTCCAGCTCAACAATTTCATCTCATGATGAGCACTTGAGTCAGTATAATACAATTGAATTTTGCGAATAATCTGTTCGATGCTCTCCCATTTCGTTGTACGGTTGGAAGATAATGCAATGATTTGTCGTGCGGGAATTTCGCCCATTTCCGAACGAATGCGCTTGTAATCGGAGGTCATTTTTGTGATCGCTCGCTCCGGAATTAGCGTATAACCACCATTCATTTGTACCATTTGTTTCAATAAATCCATGTTTCCACCCTCATAATTCCAATCGTCGTGCTCAGAATTCAAACTACAAAAGTGAATCATTTGAGTTCGTAAGCAATTGCCTGAAGTCAACAACCAAGGGTGAAACTGATGCAAATCTGCCGTTGTCACCTCATCCGATTTATGGCTCGGGACAAATGCCCGAATTTCTTCTTGAAACAAAATCGTTGAACGCAATTTAGCATCTTGATACGGACCTGCAATGATACCCAAATCAATCCGTTTTTGATCCAATGCCAACAGCACATCTTCTGTTTTCATTTCCTCAATCGACAACTGAACATTCGCGAGCGATTCCTTCCAAGCATTGAACAAATCGGGAACCATGTACCCCGCCACCGTTGGAATAATTCCGACTCGAAGACGCTCTTTGTGGATTCCCTTCATGCGATTACTCAACTCTGTAATCCGTCCATATTCCGCTAAAACATCACGAACAATTGGGAGTAAAGCATCACCGTAAGGCGTAAGTTGAAGCGGTGATGTGGACCGATCAAAAATTGCTGCGCCCAGCGAGTTTTCGGCCTTCTTGAGCTGCATCGAAAGTGTTGGTTGGGTCACGAAACACTTTTCACTTGCCCGCTGAAATTGTTGCTCCTCGCTCAAGACCAAGATGTATTGCATTTGCTGGATGGAAATCATATAGTTGTTATTGATGATGGAATAAATTTAATCAATAATAATTATACCACATCCCTTGTATCTTTGTTCCATGAAACATTCAACAGCATACACAGAAGCATTGAATCGCCTTTTAGCGAGCTATCAAATTCATTATCAGAATCTTCGTTCACTTCATTGGAACATTAAGGGGAGCGATTTTTTTGAATTGCACGTGAAATACGAAGAATTGTATACCCGAACACAGATCATTGTCGACGATTTGGCAGAACGGATCTTGTCGATTGGTGAAACTCCCCTTTCGAGTTTTAGTGCCTATCTCGCTTGCAGTCCAATCGTGGAATTATCGATTACACACGAAGGTAAAGCAGGCGTGGCATACATCTTAGCCGCACAAGAATCACTGATTCTCCAAGAAAAAGAAGTGTTGAAACAATCCGAAGCGATGGATGATGACGGAACGAATGCACTGATGAGCGATCTGCTTCGCGAAAAAGAAAAAACAAATTGGATGTTCAGAGCATGGTTGAACTAAAATGAAAAGTCGACCGTAAATTCGTAAAAATCCGTAAATTTGAATCACGATAAATAAATAGTTAAACAGTAGAAAAATGGGAGTATTAGTAGGTAAAAAAGCACCTTCATTCAGCGCAGGAGCAGTTGTAAATGGAGGAGAAGTCGTTGAAGGGTTTTCATTGGATCAATTCGTAGGAAAAAATCCAGTTGTATTGTTCTTCTATCCAAAAGATTTTACGTTCGTTTGTCCTTCAGAATTGCATGCGTTTCAGGATAAATTGGGCGAATTTGAAGCACGCGGAGCAAAAGTCATTGCGTGTTCAACTGACACGGAAGAATCGCACTGGGGATGGTTGCAAGTACCGAAAAACAAAGGCGGTATCCAAGGAGTTACGTATCCAATCATTGCGGATACAACCAAAACAATTTCGGATGCATACGGCGTTTTGGCGGGTGAATATGAGTATAACGAAAACATGGAAATGGTTGCAACAGGTCCTATGATTGCATACCGTGGATTGTTTTTAATCGATAAAGATGGAATCGTAATGCACCAATTGGTAAATAATTTCCCACTTGGACGCAACGTTGACGAGGCATTGCGTATGGTTGATGCGCTTCAGTTCTTCGAAGAAAATGGTGAGGTATGTCCAGCAAACTGGCAAAAAGGTGATGCTGGAATGACGGCTAGCTTCGACGGTGTAGCGGATTATTTAGCAACGCACTAAGCGATTTTCATAGTGATTTGATCCCGTTTCGATTTACATTTTCGGAACGGGATTTTTTTTATTCGAACACGCTCTGCAAATACAAAATTCATGAACGAAGAAAAATACACCATTTACCACAACCCTCGCTGCTCAAAAAGTCGCTGTGCATTGACTTATTTGGACGAGCACCACATGGAACACGAAGTCATAGATTACCTCAAACACCCTTTGAGTGCAACGGAAATTAAGACCTTGTTAAAACAACTATCAATTCCCGCATCTCAACTCATTCGCAAAGTCGAACCTGAATTCACGGAGCACTTTAAAGGGAAAGAACTCAGCGAAAAGGAATGGATTGCTGCGATGGTCAAATTTCCAAAACTTATTGAACGCCCTATAATTGTGAAAAACGGAAAGGCAGTCATTGGGAGACCCACAGAACGGATTGAGGAATTGGGGTAGAAATTTTACGCGTTGGTCAATGTCGAGGACCGATGAATCGATGAATGAGAGTTCCTGTCTTAGGTTCAGACGTACAACTTATATGTTGATTCAGCCGTGATGACTAGAAAAATCGAACGATGACGTAGTAGATTGCGAAACCCGTTAAAAAGACTATTCCCAACCAACTCAACACCTTCAGCCACAGTTTCGGCTTGTGTTCATCGGCCAAATGGTCGCCTGTCACCAAACGGTAATTCACAATCGCAATCACGGGTGCAATCAAGAAACTAATCGTTGTTGCCAAATCCACCAACACAGTCATTTTCGCACCTAGAAAAAAGATAATAGCAAACGAACCTATTCCTAGAGTGAGTAGTGAAACGGTGTATAACTTCGATGAACTGGGTTCTCCATTGCGAAATAGCAATTCTGAAGATCGCTCTATGCTGCGCGCGTAGCCATCAAACACCGTGATGCAGGTTCCGAACATGATTGAAAATGCGCCGATTGCCACAATAATATAACTCCAATCACCGATAAAATTTGTGAAAAGCCCTACAATCTCACTTGAAAAAGCGGCCGAATTTTCTGGCAGTTCTTGACCCGATCCGAAGAGAACAAATGCCCCAAGTACGAGAAAGCAAAGTGCCAGTACTACCGAAACGATGTATCCGAAATTGAATTCCGCTAAGGTTTGTCTCATGGTTGGTTTATATCCCGTTTGCTTGAATCGCTCGATCGTCCACAAACTGCTCCATGCGCTCAAGTCGACCGCAGTTGGCATCCAACCCATAAGTGCGATGATAAACAACATGCTACTTTCTGTCCAAATGGAAGGCGGAACAAAATTTTCCTGTTGTGGCACAGCACCTTTAAACAGTGCTAACGTGAATGCAAGAAGCGTTGAGAGCAACAACACTGCGCCAATCAACTTCGTCATCGAATCCAGGATGCTGTATTTGCCAGCAATTAGGACAACTACACAAAAGCTAAAAAGTCCAACAGTAGCCCAAATTCCCCAAGATGAAATTCCAAAAAGGTTCTGCAAAAAACCTGATGTTACCGCTCCCACTGCGCCACAAACAAAAAACATACTACCAATTGTGATCAAAAAATACAGCCAGATCATCCATTTTCCAATCCGGTTGTATCCATCAATTATGGACGTTTCAGTGGCATTTGCGTAACGACTTCCGAACTCAAAAAAGGGATATTTAAAGATGTTTGCGGCCAAAACAATCGGGATCATGGCAAAACCAAAATCTGCTCCAGCACGCGTGCTTTGAACTAGATGAGAAACACCAATGGCAGTGCTTGCAAAGAGAATTCCTGGACCGAGTGTTTTAAGGAAATTGGATGTGTTCTTATTCATTGCTTCACTAAAAAATCATTAAGACAAACATGAAAATGATCCCGCCAACGACCATCATCCCCAAGGTGTATGGCAAAATTTTCTTTGCCTTCAATCCCGTAATTCCCAATAGGGGAAGTGCCCAAAATGGTTGTAGCATATTCGTCAGTTGATCGCCATAGGCCAACGCCATGATAGATTTCGGTAAACTCGCTCCTAGTTCCATCGCCGATTGGATAATTATTGGACCTTGAACACCCCATTGTCCACCGCCACTTGGCACAAAAATATTGACAATTGCCGCACTCAAATAAGTGAAAACAGGGAAATCTGAAGCTGTTGAAATCTCTACGAACCCATCGGAAAAAACCCCAATTAATCCAGAACCGATCATCAAACCCATGATCCCAAAATAGAGCGGAAATTGAATGAGAATCCCCGCTGCTCCGCGAATCGCTTGATCAATCGCCTTCAAAAATTGGACAATATTTTGGTGCAAGAGCAGAGAAAGTCCCAGCAACAAGAGGTTGATGAAATTCGGCGTGATAATGTTGAAGCCGCTCTTTCCGAAATGGGTAGCGCAGAGATAAATCACGTACAGAAAAATGAGACCACCGATCACTTTTCCGAACCATACTGAATGGTCCACGCGATCCATCCCCACAGGTCGTTCAACCATCCTTGATTTTTTTTCTTTTTTGACCTTCGGTAAAGTGTCAACATTCGCTGATCTTTTTCCCAACAAATACATAAACAGTGGTACGATTATAATCAGCAATAGGGACGAAGTGAGATTCATCGCACTAAAAATGGTCTCTGAAAACGAGATTGAATCGGGCAATTGTGCGAGGACAGAATCGTTCGCTGCACCTTCCATCAAGTCCTTGAGGTGTCCACTTTCCGCAGCTTTGATGGGCGCTGATCCAGAGATTCCACCGTGCCACACCATCATTCCACTGTAGCCCGCTGCTCCAACCAGGGCATAATTCAAGGAAATGTTATTTTTTGCGGCAAACTCCCCCACTTTTCGCGCTAGAATGGCTCCAAATATCAACCCTAGTCCCCAATTGAAGAGCGAAACCAGTATCGTTAAAAGCGCAACCGTGAAAGCCGCGCGAGCTGAATTTGTGCAGTAGATCGTCATGGATTGCATGAAACGATCGACAAGTCTCGTGAGCGCAAGCGTATGGCCAAGAACGAGCATCAGCATCATTTGCACGGCAAACGCCAGCATGGATTCCTTCCACATTCCTTCGGACCAAAAACTCACCAATTCAATACCTCTCGCACCAACAGAAAGATTGGAATCTGTGAGAAAAAACGCGAGAATGAAGGTGAAAATCGTGATAAAAATGGCAATCGTGAACGGCGTCGGCAAAAAGAACTTAAAAAAATTTTCTATCGCTTTGAGAAGTTTCATTCGATCGGATTAGGGAAAATGCTTTTGACGAATGTAAGAAGAAAAGTAGTAAAACAAAAAAAGCGGCCGTTCTACCGCTTTTCCCAAAGAACAGGCGTCCTTTGTTAACCTAACCTAACCACTATTCAAAAGGGATAGACGAAAAAATGTGCCAAACCACTCACAATTGAATTAAAACCGATCAAGCGACCTGTGTTTCTGTTAAAATGACAAAAGCGAAAAAGTCCAGGCCAATCATTTCCAACTATATTAATACATTTACAATTTGCCAGTGAGTTTTGTGTCGCGCTGACCTCAAGACCGCCAACGGATACTACCAGACATGAAAAAATGGTATTCATTTATTGCTTGTTTCGTTATTGCATTCACTTTGCTGCAATTTCGCTACAATTATTCCTACCTCGATAAGAGCTATCCGATGATCATCACCAACTGGGATGGTTTGGGCTATTACATGTATTTGCCCTCTGGATTTATTTACGATGATTTTTCAAAATTGGAGTGGTTACCAGAAATGGATGAAAAATATGGTCTGACCGAAGGCGACATGTATCAAGCGCACCGCGCAGAAAATGGCAACTATGTCAACAAATACCTCGGTGGCGTGTCCATTTTGCAAATGCCTCTGTTCGGAATTGCTCATTTAATTGCGCTCAGTACGGATTATCCAGCCGATGGATTTTCACCTCCTTACCAATATACACTTGCATACGGTGCGGTGATTTACGTCATACTCGCACTCTTCATGTTGCGCAATATCCTTCTTCGCTATTATGATGATCTTTCGGTTGCTGTGAGCCTCATTCTGCTCTTTTTGTCCAGTAATCTAATTCAATATGTATCCATCGACGCAGGGCTCAGTCATGGATTCATCCTGCCGTTGTATGTTTTGATTCTTTACGCAACCATTAAGTGGCATGAGCAACCGCGAATTTTCTGGGCGTGTGCAATAGGACTCATTATCGGTCTGGCTACCATTTCTCGACCAACGGAGGCAATTATGCTCTTCATTCCATTGCTTTGGAACACGCACACAAAAGATGCGAAGAAAGAAAAATGGGCGCTCGTCCGTCAGCACCGAAAACACCTCTATTTTGCCATCCTCTTTGGATTTATTGGTGTACTCCCCCAGCTGATTTATTGGAAAATGACAGCCGGCACGTTCATTCACGATGTAGGAAGTAGTTGGCGATTTCTAACTCCCTTTTTCCGCGTGCTCTTTGGTTGGGAAACGGGTTGGTTCATCTACACACCTGTCACCATTCTGTTCATCGCTGGCTTCTTCTACCTAAAAAACACGCCCTACCGCCGATCCGTCATCATCTTTTGTCTACTCAATATTTGGATCGTTATTTCATGGGCAGATTGGAAATACGGTGCCACCTACTCTACCCGAGCGCTCGTTCAAAGCTATCCAATTTTTGCCCTGCCCCTCACCGCCGTTGTCCATAGAATTCTTCAAAATCGGTGGAAATACCTGCTCTACCTTGTTGGCGCGTATTTGATTTTTGTCAATTTCTTTCAGATAGGACAATACAACACGGGAGTTTTGCATTCACGTGACATGAACCGAAAGTTCTATAGTCGAATTTATTTAAACAATGATTTGCACCCCATCGACATGAGTTTGCTGGACACCGATGAATTTCTCTACGACGAAACGGGCTACAAACAGAAGGTTCTTTTTCAATCCTCTGGCAGTCAACTTATTGACAAAAAGCCATTTCTTGCTCAAAAAGTACCCTTCGCGCAAGAAGCTTGGTTAAAAATTTCCGCAACCATAACTACCAATCAAGGATTCTTATCATCTTATCTAACGTGCAAAATGGGGAACAAAACGCGGCGTATTCGCGTATTCAACGTCTATTGTTTCGAAGGAAAACCAGGGAATTATGCCTTTTATTATCAAATTCCAATGGATAAACCGTTTCGCGACAGCGCCTTCATTTCAGTCGATTCTCCAGATGAATTTATCGGGACCTTGGAAAATCTGGAAGTGGTGTATTTGAGTAAATAGGAGTATCAGAATCGTCCTAAATCGCGACGAAGAAATTCCGATAAGCGCAGTATCTTTCCCGAAATTTCCGATGAAAAACTGGACTTTTTTTCTTCTTTTCTCTGTGCTGACATTTCATGTGGTAGCCTACCCGCCCGCGCAATCGATTGAAAGCAGTCTTCAAACCATTCAAAAAGGAACCTATCGTGACCTTGAGGCATTCAAATCGCTCTATGGAGATTGTTTAAACCCGTCTGAAATAATTTCACTTCACCGCGAATTAGGGGGCAAACTCCGCACAGCGTCGACGAAATCACTCAATCAGATTGCGTGTGCCCTAGCGTTTGATTCTCGAGGAGAGCATAAAAAAGCTGTGTATCAACTGCGGTCACTTGCCTCGAATCTTTCTGGTCAAACAGCCTACGTCAGGGGAGAATATTATTGCGCCTTGGCGAAAATTTCCTACACTTCAGAAAATCCAAAGCGTGCCATCGAGCTGTACACATCCGGGATACGCTCATTGAAAAAAAGCAAGGAAATGACAGCGGTTCAAATTGCTTACACCAACCTTGGTCTGGCATACGCCGCTCTGGATCAGCACGAAACAGCACTCGCCATTTACGCCAAAGCATCTTCCATTCAGTGTGCATCCAGTCAGAAAATTCAACTTTACCTCCACCTCAACCAAGCCCTGTCGTACACTCATTTGGACAAGAACACTGAATCCAAAGCGGCTTTTAAGTCAGCGCTAGTGCTCATTCAACAAACGAAGGACTATTTCGGTGAAATTCGAACCTATGGAAATCTAGCCGACATCTATCTAGCAGAAGACTCCTTGGACATGGCGGAATTCTATTACCTCAAAGGCAGACGAACCGCGATCCGTCATAACTTAAAACTCGACTTGATTCGATTGGATCATTCTCTAGCGCAGCTCTATCAAAAAATGGGAAAACACCAGAAAGCGCTTTTCTATTTCACGTCTTACGATAGCATTCGAAACAGCGTGCAGTTGGAACAAACGGCGGAGGCCATTGGCACATTGGAAAACGAGAACCAACTAGCGATCAAAAAGGTAGAGCAAGCGGCACTGAACAAAACCATTCGGTTGAAACAACAAAAAAACACCATTCTTTGGGTAGGAATTGGCTTGTTAGGTTTAATGGTCATCCTGCTGCTTTGGCAACTTCGCGTCATTCGAAAGAAAAACAAAGTCCTATTGAAGAAAAATGTGGTCGAGCAAACTGTTACGCAATTGGGGAATGAAGTTGCCGTATCCACATCTATGAATGAAGAGCAACTCGCCATGATTCGCGCTTTTGAGAGTTTTCTAATCGACAAAAAAGCCTATTGCAAAGCCGATTTAACGCAAGAAAAAGTGGCGAAAAAATTGGGAACCAACCGCACCTATCTTTCGAAGGCCATCAACGATCATTACAGCATGAGTTACAGCCGTTGGATCAATGAGCTGCGCATCCACGAATCCAAAAAGATGCTCATGGACTCCAATTATGCTCATTTCAGCATCGAAGGGATTGCCAAATCGGTTGGTTTTTCATCGCTTTCTGCCTTCAATTCCAATTTTAAGCAGATCACTGGATTGACACCCTCCTATTTCAAGAACAACTTTGCATCTATTTGATTTATTGATAATTAGGATATTCATCTATGCTCCCTGATTGAACAATTCGCAAGTGTTCGCGCCAACATTCATCTTTTCCTGCTTTAGATTTGCGGCGGAAACAGTTTCCAACTCTTTAACTCATCTCAAACAACAGTCCGTTATGAAAACAATCGTCACATGCTGCTTACTCCTCATTTCAACCGCCAAATTAAGTGCTCAAAGTCCGTGTAAAGAAATCGTTGGCTATTACCCGAGTTGGCAATGGTATGATCGCGCAAAACTGGTCAATCCCCAAACGATAGACTACTCAAAGTACTCCATTCTGAACTATGCGTTTCTTGCGCCACAACCCGATGGAAGCATTTCCTTGTTCGACAGTTGGGCAGATGAAAATTTATTGCTCGGACAAATCGACTGGAACAACGGTGGCTACGTCCCCAATTCTTCGCTCATTTCGAACGCGCATTCCAACGGTGTGAAGGTGTTGCCGTCCATTGGTGGTTGGACATTATCCTATCATTTTCCCTCCATAGCGGCCGATCCAGTGAAACGACAAACCTTCGCTCAGGCTTGTGTCGCCCTTCTTCAGACCTATAATTTTGATGGCATTGACCTCGATTGGGAATACCCCGGATTCGCCGACCACAACGGGACCCCGCAAGACTTCCAAAATTTCACGCTCTTGTTGCAAGATGTGCGCACAGCCATTGATAATTATGGTGCAACCATCGGAAAACCCATGTTGCTCACGGCAGCAGTTGGCGCCAGTGAAACCCACATGAGCAACGTCAATTGGGCCGATGTTGCTCCACTTTTGGACATCATTAACTTGATGAGTTATGACTATTTCGGTACATGGGACGCCACGACCAATCACAACGCACCTCTGTTTGCCCCCAACCAAGGCGATTCAGATTTTAACCTTGCAGCAAGTATCCAGTTACTGGTCACGACGCACAACGTTCCACGGAGCAAGATAACGGCTGGTGTAGCCTTCTACGGACGTTCCGCAAAAACGAATGGAACGCCAACTCTTCATACAACTTCTGCGGGTGCTGCCGATTTGATCACGTTCCAGCTGGATGAAGGAACGCCACTTTATTACAACGTCTTGCAATCACTATCCAGCTTTAGTCAAGAGTGGGATGATCTCGCAAAAGTACCTTACTTAACTGGAATCAATGGACTGAACACCTTCGTCTCCTACGACAACGCCGTGTCCATTGAATTGAAAGCACAACACATCGTTGAACAAGACTTGCGCGGCGCGATTATTTGGGAAATTACGGGCGACTACATCGAAACGTTTCCCGGATCGGGTGTGATTGCGCATACGCCACTTGTAAACACCATCAATGATGTGTTTTGCAATTATGTTCCCAGTTCGGGCGGCACTTCTCAGCTTATGGAAGCAACCTTGGCGGATGTATCCTTTTCACCCAATCCAGCCAATGAATCCATTACAGTTTATCTTCCCGCTGCCAAAGATGCTCGTGTTTCACTCTACGATTCGCAAGGAAAATGTATGCTTTCATCGACCTTAACAGCTGGAAACACCATCGTTTCTCTATCAACACTTGAGCCAGGGATCTACCAACTCATTGTCATTCAGGAAGATGGAATGTCAAACGCACACAAACTGATCAAACTGGACTAAGCTTCCGTTTATTCGTTCGCCTTTTACAGTCAAACGAATGCCTCTCCAGAAAAGCACCGTGAAATTCGTGGTGCTTTTCATTTTCGTTATCTTCGTACCATGTCGTCGGATGAACACTATATGCGCCGTTGCCTGCAATTGGCAGCTCTTGGGAAAGGGCAGGTCGCACCGAATCCAATGGTTGGAGCAGTCATCGTTCTCAATGGAAAAATCATTGGCGAAGGCTACCATGAACGCTTTGGTGAAGCGCATGCAGAAGTAAATGCCGTGGCCTCCGTTGAAGATCAGTCATTGTTGAACGAAAGCACCATTTATGTTTCCTTAGAGCCGTGTGCACACTATGGAAAAACGCCGCCTTGTGCGGATTTACTGGTTTCCAAAAAATTCAAACGGGTGGTGGTTGGTACACTTGACGTAAACGCGCAGGTGTTTAAAAAAGGAATAAAACGGTTAGAAGATGCTGGAATTGAAGTTACAGTTGGCGTATGTGAAAAAGAATGCCAAGAATTGAATCGACCATTTTTCACGTTTCATGCAAAAAAACGCCCTTACGTTCTTCTAAAATGGGCGCAGACAAAAAATGGTTTTCTCGACAACGCAAGCGGTGAAAAAGGAGAAGTAAGTTGGATTTCCGCACCAGAAACGCAAGTATTGGTGCACCAATGGCGAAGTGAGCATCAGGCTATTTTGGTGGGGAAAAATACGGTTCTCAATGACAATCCATCGCTGACTATTCGATCAATAAAAGGCAACAACCCAGTTCGGGTTTTACTCGATAGTCATAACGAAATTGCGACTGACGCTGCCATCAAAGACAATCAAGCTGAAACTATTGTGTTGAATGTGGAACGGAGTGAAACCTTAAATAACATTCGTTATGTGAAATTGGACACCATGACGCCTGAATCGATTCTTGCAGTGCTCTATGAACTGAACATTCAATCCATTCTCATTGAAGGCGGAGCGCAAACACTGCAATCGTTTATTGACGCGAATTTGTGGGACGAAGCAAGGGTGATCACAGGTAGAAACGAATTTCTATCGGGAACAAAATCACCGCGAATCGAAGGCGAAAAGAAAACTCAAACAGTCATTTATGGCGACGAGATCACGTATATTTGGCGCGTATGATTCCATTGTTGCTCTCAGTCCTCAGTTCTAGCCTGATATTTGTCATTTTCAAATTGTTCAAACGATTCGAGATCGATACGTTTCAAGCAATCGTCGTCAATTATTTCACTGCATTCACCATCGGCTTTGTTCTCTACGGTCACACATGGAATCCTTCTTGCCTGGAGCAGACCTCATGGATGTACTATGCAGGTATAAGTGCGCTTCTCTTCATTGGTTTATTCCTAGTAATGGGCAAAAGTTCACAGCTCAACGGTGTCGCCACGACTTCCATTGCCGTAAAAATGAGCATGGCCATCTCCTTAATTTTTATGATCATTGGCTATGGCGAATCCATCACTTGGTTGAAAATATCCGGGATCCTCCTTGCATTTATTGGTGTGTTTCTCGTCTCCAAGCCTTCACGTGAAGAAACAACGAAAACGGGTGCTGTATGGATGCTCGTTGTCTTGTTTTTCGGAAGTGGTGCATTGGATTTTCTCTTGAATTATGTTCAAAAAACTCAACTGTATCAGTTGGAAGCTTCGCTTTTTTCAGCGATTGGTTTTGGGCTTGCTGGAACCTTAGGGTTACTCATTTTGAGTGTTCGAATTGCTCAAAAAAAAGCTGTGGTGCGCGGAAAAAATATTGTAGCTGGGATCATTTTGGGAATTCCCAATTATTTTTCCATCTACCTACTCATGCTTTCGTACACCACAACGGGCTGGGACGATTCAACCGTTTTAGCGATTACCAATGTTTCCGTAGTTCTACTCTCATCCGTTTTTGGATTCATTGCCTTCAAAGAAAGAACGACAGTTGCAAAAATCGCAGGATTAATGGCAGCAATTCTCGCGATTTGTGTACTTTACTTAGCGAATTAATTTTCAGTTATGACAATTTACCCCTTGAACACAGGAAATTTCAAATTGGACGGAGGCGCCATGTTTGGTGTAGTACCCAAATCCTTATGGCAACGCACGAATCCCGCGGACAGCAACAACATGTGCGATTGGGCAATGCGCTGCCTTTTGATTGAGGATGGCGACCGTTTAATCCTAATTGACGCTGGAATTGGTGATAAACAAGATGAGAAATTTTTCTCGCATTTCTACTTGTCAGACGAAAATAGCCTTGAGCCAAACATGCGCGCACTGGGATTTTCGCCCGAAGACATCACCGACGTTTTTCTGACACACTTGCATTTTGATCACTGTGGTGGCGCCATTCGTTGGAACAAAGATCGAACTGGATTTGAGCCTGTTTTCAAAAATGCGCATTATTGGAGCACAGAACAGCATTGGCTTTGGGCAACCGAACCCAATCCGCGCGAAAAAGCATCCTTTTTAACAGAAAATATTCGACCGATTCAAGAAAGCGGCCAGCTAAAATTTGTTGAGCGAACGGGAGATTTCACCAAAAATGTATTTCCAAATTTTGACGTTCTCTTTGTGGACGGCCACACCGAAAGCATGATGATTCCGCACATTCATTACAAAAATAAAACGCTGGTTTTTATGGCGGATTTACTTCCAAGTGTAGGACATATCCCCTTGCCGTATGTGATGGGCTATGACACGCGTCCGTTGATTACCCTTGAAGAAAAAGGTCATTTTTTATCCAAAGCAGCCGATGACGAGTTCGTGCTTTTTCTCGAACACGATTTCCACAACGAATGCGCAACCCTTCAACAAACCGAAAAAGGCGTTCGACTGAACACTACCCATCGATTTAATGAACTTTTTTAATATATTTTTCCTAATTTCAATCACTAAACTGGCAACATGAACAAGTATCTCATCGACCTTCTAAAAGAAAATAATACCATCATTATTCCCGGATTGGGAGCATTAACGGTAACAAACGCAGACACTGGAGAACTGATGTTTATGTCATATCTTCAGCACGACGACGGAAAATTGTCCGGGTTTATTGCGCAGAAAGACGGTGTTGATGAACAGGACGCTAAAAATACGATTGCAAAATATGTTCGTGAGATTAACTCGGAGCTAGACAAAGGTGAAACAGTGGACCTGTACAGCCTTGGATCGTTTGTGAAGGAAAATGGTGAAATTGAATTCACCAATTGGACGGGATCCATGAACACGCCCTCAGCTGAATCGGTGGAAGAAACACCTGTAGTGGCGGAAGAAACGGTGCAAGATGCTCAGGAGATTTTGGAAGAGCCTGTCGCAGAAATTCCAGAAGATATTATTGAAAAC
>JBFYPU010000174.1:0-7179 GCA_041303175.1 Crocinitomicaceae bacterium
CTAAAAATTTTCGAAATGCGTCGATGTATAAATTTCCTTTGAAGTGGTAGCCTTCGGACGTAAAATGAACCAAATCTGAGCGCATCAAGTCGTTGTGAAACCAAGTCATACTCGATCCCAATTCACCCATAATTCCGTATAAATCCCATACTGCCATGTTGTATTGCTTCGCGAGTTCAATGATTACCGTGCGCTCTCGATCAATGTTTTTATTCAAATAGCGCTTTCTGTAATAGGAATCATTTGGAACGGTAAGCAATAATGCACAATTGGGATTAGCTCTTAATGCCATTAGCATCATTTTCTCTAAATTCCGCTTGTAGACATCGGGGTTAAACTTGTCGTAAGTCGTGTTTCCATCATTGGTTCCAACTGAATAGGCGAAAAAGTCGGGAGGATACGTTTTTAACTGCTCTTCAAATCGATCATTGTCCAAATAGGTATACAACCCCGCTCCATTGATTCCGATTGACGTATAGGAAATTCCAGGCTCGTCATTCATCAAAATAAACCCATAGATCTCCAGCTCGGGCGCTTGCCCTAGAATGGGTTGAAATTGAATGTTCAAGGTGTCAACAGGATCCGTCAAATAAATATCCGAATAGCCAATTTCTGGATTGTGCGTGGTTTTCCAAACCAAAAGTTCGTCTGGACCAAAGTGCATCCAATAGGGAAACTCACCAATATTGTGGAAGATCCGGATGTGATTCGTTGGTGGTGAAACCGTAGTTCGATCGTGCTTAAATCGAATCGTAATCACTGAGTCAGAGCATAGCACGACGGCACCAAGTAATCCATAATCAATGTTGTATTGAGAGGGTTTGTGCACTACACTTCGATAGGCGCGCCATTTATTAGGTGATGAAAATTCGTAGTTCGCTGGATTGTTCGTATTCGCCAAGTCAAAGGGAAACACCCATCCTCGTTCGCCTTGGAGACCCGACCAATTTGTTTCCAGAAAGGTTCGAGCATCGTGCGTGTAGATGTCCGCTTGTACATGCGAGCCACCAATGTGATAGAAATTCAGCTTTCCCTGCTTAGACTGAATCAGCTTATCCATTTTGCGTGCAAGCGTCTCAAAGTTTGCGCTCTTCTCCGAGTAGAATTTGAACTGATTTACGTCAAAATGGACAAATGGGTAGCGTGACCGCAGGGACGTATCCAAATCGCGAAATTGCGGATGCACATGCCCTTGAAGTCCACTTAGAGAATCTTGAGAGTACGCAATAATTGGTAAAAAACCAAACGCTATGTATACGATAAACCTCACTAATTTCCTTTCCAGGCGTTGTATTCCGCCATGAAGGCATCATAAAACATTTGTGATGCGAATTTGGTTCCACCTCCGCTAAAATGAATATGATCCGATCCTGCCATTCCTTTTTGAACCCAGGAAGGCATCGAATTTCTGCCCCCCATCGCTGCGTACATGTTCCAATATGCCGCTCCAGACTCTTTCGTCACAGCAATCATTCGATCCACACAATAAGGCAGATATGGATAGGTTTCGTAAATACCTCCGCTATAGCGCGACATATCACTTGGCCCGATCACAATCACCATTGCATTTGGATTTAACCGTTTAACGGCTGCAATTTGACCTTTGAAAAAACTCGCATAATTTCTTACGGAGGCACTATCTTTGAAAAAGGGAACTGAGTTCCCACCAAATTGCATAATGATCAAGCGTGTATTCAACTCGCTGTACATCGTACTTAGCACGCCGTGGTTCATGGAACCCCAAACCGTTCCGCTCGATCCACGCATGCCAATATTAGACACTTGAACGCCATAATCTCCTTCGAGTGAGAACCCACAAATATTCGGGCTGATCTTTCCTTTAAATTCGAATTTCAATTTACCCGGTGTGCTACCAAAACTCAAGGAAACGGTATGCTGACCACCATCATCGATCAAACTATCTTCATGGATCACCGTGCCATTGTGATACACGCGCAACATCGTTGGAGCAATGCAGCTGTTGTAGTGCATTTTAACATTGTTGAATGAACGCGCTCTGCCCGTTGCCCTACTGGACGCTCCCACTTCGATCCAACCTGTTTGTTCACGGAGGTTGAGCGAATCAAGCGATTTTTTCGTTTTCAATTTATATTCCGGAGTAAATCTTGAAGCGGACGCCATTGCGCCGTATTTCGAATTACTCAATTTCGCGCCACCAAAACAGGTATACCGCTGGAAATTGGGAGAATAGGTTTGATTAAACGCATACGTATCGTAAACATTTGTTGCTGGAATCAGTCCAGGACCATTACCACCAAATTGATTTTGAATTCGTTCCCGAATAAAGCCCGTCATGCGATCTCCCTCAATTTGAGAATCGCCATAATGCAAAATGGAAATTTTCTTTCGATCACCGGCCGCAGATTCTAATACCTGAAAAAACCGGTGCAAATTTGCCTTGCCCGCATCGGTCATTTGAAGTTCGGTTGCACTTTCTACCTCATACGTTCCTCCATTCGGTGCGCCCATATCTCCTCGAGAACCGTTTTTGTGTTTAATCAATGATCGTTTCGACGAACTCCCATTCATGGTGGTGTCAACAGATGCAAAAATGTCATCTACATCTGCATTTTCCTGCTGCTTAGGATGAAGGAAATCCTCCTTCGTCATGAAATTAACTTTGGTCCCCCAAAGATTCCATCCTTTCTCGGGTGTGAAATAAACGAGTGGAGCGAGGACGAACATCACGCCCAAAACAAACAGCAATACATGAAATGGCTTCAATTCTTTCATCGAACAAATAAAATGCAAAATTAATGCGTCGTTTCTTTTCTTCTCTCGTTTTCAGGATATTTATTAAACAATTGTAGATGAAAACTTAACAATCGATACAACTCAAGCAATCACTGGATAATTTTTAACAAATTTTGCCAAGACTCTCATTCCTTTTTCCCGTATTTTTGGGCAATCAATCCCACAGTTATGAAAAAAATTCTGTTCGTTGGAATACTTGTGTCGCTTGTTGCTGCTTGCGAATCGTCTTCGGAGCAATCGAAATCAAGCGATTCATCTCCGAAAAAAGAGAAACTCAATGAAAAAGAGCTAGTTTCCGTCATTCCAAACCGTAAATTGACCCTCGAAGTAGAAGGTATGGTTTGTGAAATGGGCTGTGGGGGTACAATCCGCAAAGAATTGAAGAGCACTGGGGCTGTTGCGCAATGTTCGTTTGATTTCAAAGGTGAAAATGTTCCAAGCACTGCGACCATAGAATTTGACAAGGATAAAATTTCCGCAGATCAAATTGCCAAAATGATCAAAGAATTGAACGATGGACAATTCTCCGTAAGCAAAATGTCTACTGAAACAATTACCGCAGAGGTATCAGAATCTTCAGATGCAAAGGAAGTAAAATCAACTGGGAAAAAGAGCGCTTCCATTCAAATGGCCGAGCCATCGCAAATTCAATTACCTAACTTTTTGGGACTTCTTTCGGAATTGTTGGTTCACTAAGTTTTAGGGATCCCCAAGACGTAGTATATTTTCACTTGTCCACTCTTCACAACGTTCACTTCCCATTCAAACGTGTCACCGTTTCGCAACTTGGCAATCAAATTATGAATTTCTTGGTCTGAATAGGTTCGTAAAACTGATACTAAACCATCCCACCACACAAAAATCGGAACGATAGGAACAATATAAGTAAAGAAAATCCGACCGAAACTAAACGGGCGGATAAACGGTGTAACAAACAACACATTGAGCGGCGAAAAGAAAAATTTTATGAAATCGCCCACAGTTCTTCGCTGAGCTTCAAAGATGGCAATTGGACTTCCAGCATCCACCGCATTTTGGAAAATCTCCTGCGCTTCGTCAGGTCTGAAATGATGCAAGGATAAAAATTGAGTGCGCAATCCCTTCAAATTTGTTGGCACCTTGAGTGCATTCACGGGATTCGTTTCAAAGGAAAAAATACGTGGATACCTCGATTTCGTTCGCTCGAACGCAGGAATATTGGGGTAAAAATCGGTTAAACAAACCTTCACATCTGGCATTTCTTCTGCGACGTGTTCCGCTAATTTCAACCATCCGCCACCACCGCCTGAAGCCAAATCAATAATTTGGTGCGACCCAGAAGCGGCAACTCCTTTTTTCAGAACGGGTGTAATGGGTTTGTAAAAATCGAAACGGTTTGCGACAAATTGTAGAAAATCCGTCATGTAATTGCGAATGAACTTTGGAAACCAACCCAAATCCTCAAATTCAATGAGATGAATCCGTGCCATACGCTAATTCATTAGTTCTTCAGATAAATGTATGCGTTGAGTGACGTTGCGATCACCAACCAGATTGCATATGGGACAATCAATGCTGATTTCCATCCCAGTTCGCCCCCGAATTTAAAGAGCAGGTACCACACCAAAAGCGTCAAGGCAGAAATCACGATTAATGCGATCAAGGCTTCATGGAAGTAAAAGAAAACTGGGTTCCAGCCAACGTTTAAAATCCATTGTACAACAAAAAGCGTCAACAACATGTTCTTGTCTTTTGACACGCCCCAAGCATACGTCATATAAACGGAAAAACAAATCATAATGAAGGTCCAAGCCGCTCCAAACACCCAACCCGGTGGCGTCCATGGAGCCTGATTAGCGTTCTGATACCAATCGGAGCTCACTCCTGCACCTGTAAACAATCCGCCTAGCGCCAATGCGCCAAAATTGAGGACGAGAAAAAGAATCAATCGTGCGATATTCATTATCCGTATAGTTTATATGAAGTTAACCATTCTTTCCGAGATATAAACCTGAGTTCGATTTTAAAATGCACTCAGATCGCATGATTTAGGCAGTTTCGATTTTAATGAAGAAGGAATATCAGGATATTTCGATGAAATTAAGAGAAGAAAATGTCAAATTCAAGCGAAAAAATATTTTGCTAATCCTTTTGATTTATCGGATCGTCGTTATCTTTATTTCGAGGTAGCCCGCTACCCCTCATAAAGACGGCCTAAATCCGTTTTATCAAAAGAATTTCTGAGTAGATTTTAAAATCGAACTCAGGTTATAAGTGATCTGTGTCACATTTCGCCCAATATATTTTCCCGATATTTGTGCTATTCAAAATTGAGTAGGATTATGAAAATCGAGCAGATGTACACAAAATGCTTAGCTGAGGCGGCATATTATATTGAAAGCAACGGAGAAGTTGCGATCATCGATCCATTGAGAGAGACGGAGCCATACATTGAAATGGCAAATGATGAAGGGGCAAAAATCAAGTATATTTTTGAAACGCATTTTCATGCAGATTTCGTTTCCGGTCACGTGGATCTATCCAATAAAACAGGAGCGCCAATCGTTTTTGGACCAACGGCTCATCCAGCATTTGAGAGCATTACAGCAGAGGACAATCAAGAATTTAAAGTGGGTGATGTAACCATCAAGGTATTACACACGCCAGGACATACACCTGAATCTGTAACGTATCTACTTATCGACGAAAACGGTAAAGAAGTGGCAATTTTTACGGGAGATACGTTATTCTTAGGCGATGTAGGCCGACCAGATTTGGCGATCAAAAGCGATTTGACCCAAGAAGATTTAGCTGGAATGCTCTTCGATTCCTTGCGTAACCGCATTATGACCTTGCCGGATTCAATCACCGTTTATCCTGGCCACGGCGCGGGTTCATCGTGTGGTAAAAGCATGAGCTCTGAAACTGTTGGGACCTTAGGCGAGCAAAAACAAACCAATTATGCACTGCGTGAGAACATGACGCGTGATGAGTTCATCAAAGAAGTGACGGAAGGAATTTTACCTCCACCAAGTTATTTCCCAAAAAATGCGTTGATGAACAAAATGGGTTATGATTCAATCGATGACGTCATTTCTCGCGGAAATCAAGCGTTGAGCATCAGTGAATTTAACGAAGAAGTAAAGAATGGCGCGTTGATTTTAGACGTTCGCACACAAGCGGATTTCATTCAAGGATTTATTCCAAATTCGCTCTTTATTGGCTTGAACGGTACATTTGCGATGTGGGTGGGTGCGCTCATTCAAGACATTAAACAAAAAATTGTACTCATCGCGCCAGAAGGAAAAGAAGAAGAAGCGGTCTTGCGCTTAGCACGCGTTGGCTACGATCACACGATTGGGTTTTTGAAAGGTGGGGTTGAAGCGTACGATGGAAAACTGAACACAATTAATACGCTTTCTGCTAAAGAATTCGAAGGGACTTACCGCGATTCGAACATCATCGACGTGCGCAAACCGGGCGAATTTGATGCAGAACACGTTGCCGATGCAAGATCTTTCCCATTGGATTTCATCAACGAGCATTTGAACGATCTTGAGAAAAGCACTCCTTACCATGTGCACTGTGCTGGAGGATATAGAAGTGTGATCGCGATTTCGATCTTGATGCAAAATGGGTATACGAATTTGATCAACATCACGGATGGTTTCGCTGGTTTCCGCGACACGAATGTGGAGTTGACGGCGTATGTGTGTCCGAGTACGTTGAAGTAATTTCAAACGAATCGTTCGGAATCATATAGATATGTTCCACTATCTGTGCCGATAACTAGTCGGATTCAGGTAGTGGAATTTTTGTTTTAGATACACCATAGGAAGTGACAACTGATCCTAAAATAATCGCAGATCACCCCCCAATTTCAAAACCTCCCTCTTCCTTCTTCTGCTCCTGTTCCCATCGTTGAAGCAACGTATTCTCCTTCTTCTTACGCTTAAACAACGGATCGCTTTCTTTGAGAAATTCGTCGATGGTGTCGCTGCCGTTCTTCTCAATGATCAATTCCTCCTTGGGGACTTTGTTCGGAATGAATTCCTTGACGTTTGGATCGTTTTTGAATGCACCAAATTCGGATTTAAACATCGAACGTACCGTTTCCTTTTCCTGAGCGCGGTTTACTTTCGCTTGTTCTTTTCGCGACGCTTTGTCCCATTCCACAATGGGGTTTGCCATCGTTCCATACATGCGCACATACACCCGCAAGCCTGTGCCATCGTCGATGATTTCACCAAATTCGCTCACCTCCTTTTCCTTGATGTCGCGCAAGCGGAAGCCAAAGCGGTAATCGATCACATTGTTGAAGGTGTGCTGACCAGACATTTCAATGTCCAAAGCTGACGATGAAATTGACATTGATGGAATGGTCATGACGCCATTTTTGATGATCAAGGTGTTCGTGAGCTGATC
>JBFYPU010000175.1:0-10229 GCA_041303175.1 Crocinitomicaceae bacterium
TTCCATCACCTCCAAGTATCGGAGAATCAGCTACATCAATAAATGTTAAATTATTTTCAAGTGCGGCGCTTTTGATGTTTTCGATCACCGTTGGATACAGTTTTTTGTCTTTCACGATGCCGCCCTTGCCGATGTTTTCTTTTCCAACTTCAAATTGGGGTTTGACCAGAGCGATTACGAAGCCATTGTCCTTGATGAAAGGATGAATGAACGGAACTATTTTTTCGAGGGAAATAAACGAAACGTCGATCACGCAGCCATCCGTCAATTCAGGAATCACGTTAGATGTCAACTCGCGTACGTGTGTTTTCTCTAAGTTCACCGCTCGCTCATCAGCCGCGATGCGTTCGTGCAATTGTTTGGATCCCACATCCACACAGTACACTTTTTTTGCACCGTTTGTGAGGAGCACTTCCGTGAATCCCCCCGTTGATGCACCAATGTCTATAAACACGCCATTTTCAACGCTTGGTTGCCATCTTTCAATCGCTTCGAGCAATTTAAGTGCGCCACGCGAAACCCAAGGCATTTCTTCTTCTAACAACTCAATGGTGCAATCCACAGGGTAGCGTTTCCCACCCTTTGTGACCAATTTTCCGTTTACTTTGACTCCAGTTTCGCGAATAATTTTTTCTGCCCTAACCCGTGTAGAGACCAAATTTCGCTGAATTAACAATTTATCGAGACGCTCTTCTTGCATTTCGCAAAGATAATGGATTGCTCCGTTTTTTGATTGTGCCGTCTCACTTCGCGCGAAATTTTGAAGAAAATCTGGACAAAGTCATCCGATTCTACGCACGTGATGTGGCGCGTAACAACTATATTTGTATTTTAATTAACGATTGTGAAGACAGTTTATATTACACGCAGAGAAACCTTCAACGCCGCGCACAAGTTGTGGAGAGAAGATTGGACAGAGGAGAAAAACTGGGAAGTTTTTGGAAAATGCAGCAATCATAATTGGCATGGACATAATTTCACGATCTATGTGACGGTGAAAGGGGTGCCAAATCCAGATACGGGTTTTGTAATGAATTTGAAAGAGCTGAGTCAAATCATCCGCGATGAAGTTATTGAACCTTTAGATCACAAAAATTTGAATTTAGACGTTCCGTTTTTGAAGGGATTGTTGGCGTCAACAGAAAATGTGGTGATTGAAGTGTGGGAACGAATTAAGGAACCCATTGCGAAAGCTGGTGGAGAGTTGTGCAAGATCAAATTGGTGGAGACTGAGAATAATTTCGTAGAGTACTACGGTGGAAACGAACCCTTTTAGTTCGATCTACAAGATAGAAAAATAGATGGCAAAAGAATTCAAATACAACGATCAAATCACCGAAAGCCTGAAAGGACATTACGAGGAAGTGATCCGACAAATTGGTGAGGATCCAAATCGAGAAGGATTGCTTCGAACACCTGAGCGGGTAGCCAAATCCATGCAATTTTTGACGCAAGGGTATGATCAAAATCCTGACGAGTTGGTGCAACAAGCGATTTTTCATGAGGAATATTCGGAAATGGTCATTGTGAAAGACATCGAATTGTATTCCTTGTGCGAACACCATATTTTGCCATTTTTTGGCAAAGCGCACGTAGCATATATTCCAAATGGTAAAATTGTGGGCTTGAGCAAAATCCCCCGAGTGGTAGATGCCTACGCACGTCGACTTCAAGTGCAAGAACGCCTCACTATTGAAATCCGCGATTGCATTCAACGAACACTGAACCCTAAAGGTGTAGCAGTGGTGATTGAAGCCGAACACATGTGTATGCAGATGCGCGGTGTTCAAAAACAAAACTCTTCCACAACATCTAGTGCCTTTACAGGGTTGTTTATGACAAACGATTCTACGCGAAAGGAATTCATCAACTTAGTGCAAGCAAAACTGCATTAAGCTGAATCAAGGTTTAAGTCAACACCAACGCTTTTCGAAGGGACTGACAAGGTTTTTTTTGTGCTAACATTTTTTAACAACGCAAAAAAATCCAATTGGAAATGAATGACTAACTTTTCATATAATTAAAAAGTAAAATGAACGAAGGAGCATCTTTTATCAGCTACTGGCCTTTAATGATCGCCGGTGGGGTTTTTATGTTGATTGGTTGGTTGGTGAGTTCCAAGCTAAAATCAACGTTTAGAAAGTACAGTGAAATTCCATCACAACGCGGATTGTCAGGCAAGGAAATTGCCGAACAAATGTTGAAACACTATGGAATTTATGACGTGAAAGTGATCGCTGTTCCAGGACAGTTGACGGATCACTACAACCCAATGGACAAAACCGTGAATTTGTCGGAATGGGTCTACAATGAACGAAATGCTTCGGCTGCGGCAGTGGCAGCGCACGAATGTGGACACGCAGTGCAACACGCAACCGCGTATCAATGGCTAACGCTCCGCTCGAAATTGGTTCCTGTTCAAAATGTTTCTGGGCGCGTACTTCAAATCATGATGTTCGCTCTTATGCTTGGAGGTGCAACCTTGTATGCCGTTTTTCCAGTCACTCTCGTAATGTGGATCATGGTAGCAGCTTATGGTGCAATGGCATTGTTTGCGGTAGTCACCTTGCCTGTTGAGTTCGATGCTTCACGTCGAGCGTTGGCATGGATTAAAGACAGCGGAACAGCAACTGTGGGCGAATACGAAATGTCGAAAGATGCCTTGAAATGGGCGGCCATGACCTACGTTGTTGCTGCACTTGCTGCTATCTCGTCGTTGGTAATTGTGCTCATCCAATTGTTTGCGGGTAGCGACGAATAAAAAAACATCGGAACAACGTTGTAAATTGATCCCTTGAATTGAGCTGTACTCGAATCTTAGCACGCATCCCGTTAGCTATTTCGGCATGCAATTTTTACTTAACGTTCCAGTGAATTTCGCTACCCAAAAAGTCTTCCAGTTCCATGGATGCTAACACTTCTTCCTGATAAGCGGATATTGATGTAATTGCGTCTGTTCCATTTACACCTAACGTAATGTCATTTGTTACAATGGATTCACCATTATACGTTATGTGATAAACATAATAGGTTTCAGCAGGCGTTCCTTCAACCATTTCCTGAAGCACGAGAAATTTCGCGCTTTTTAATTCAACCAGCCAACCTTTGAAGTCTTGGGAGTTAGCCATGAACATCTCTCCAGGCTCATCAATGTGAACATCATAGGTATTCTTCGCTGTTCCCTTCGAAATCGTAATTTGTCCAGCTTCAATTTCCGCTGGGTCTTCTTCAGCGATCCAAGTTCCAAGAAGTTTTGGGTCCAAAGGAACACTACCTTGTTCTCCAAGCGGATAAGAAGAACTAACCGGACAAGCGGTCAGCATAAAAACACTGATAAATAGAAGTACGAAAGCGGCTGTTTTCATCGTTGGCATTTTATTAGTTGAACCATTTAAAGGTTGAAATTAAGGAATATTTTAATCGTATGAATGTTGCACCTTCGATTTATTGGAAGTGAGTCAAAAAAGCTGACACAGTGAAAAGCAGACTCACTAGGGGTCTGCTCTTTTACTCAACTATTTTTTGCTCGATTGAATCGTGTCATCTATTTTCTAAAAACGTTTCCCATTCAACCGATAATTTATCGGAAAGCACCCGCGGAAATTTGTTTTGTGCGCCCGTCTTTTTTCGCTCATCCATAAAATCATAGAACGTTTTAGGAGGAAGAACAGTTACAACAGGTGCTTTCAATAAGTACTTTCTCAAACTGTTGTAATCGTCGTTGATCGATTTTAAAATTTGATCAATCCGATTGGCGACTTTGGATTCATTTACCTCAGAAATTGCACCAATATACCAATGGTGTTGGTCGTTGCTATGTCCAACATGCACACAAAACTCCTCAATGGGAAGCGCGAGTAAATCGGACACCTTTCGGATTGTTTCGTTGATGTTTGCGTCCGATACATGCTCGCCCTGCGCACTGAGGTAGAAGGAAATTCGACCCGTAATTTTGATCGCTTTTGTGTTTGTGTCCACAAATTCTATGGTGTCGCCAAGGGAATATCGCCAAAGTCCTGAGCAGGTCGTGATGACCATCGCATAGGGTGTGTTCTCCCGCACTTGATCAATAGTTAGCGTAGGGATATTTTCCATTTCGCCAGACTGCAATCGCGAGAAATATTTTTCTTCGACGAATTCAAAAAACACCCCATTCGAAAGCAAGAGTTGCATCCCTTTTTCATCAAATTTTTTCTGGTAGGCAAAGTAGCCCTCACTCGCCAAATAGGTATTTTGATAAATCATTGGCTTGCCAAAAAGTCCTTTCAATTTTTCCTCGTAAGGTTCAATGAAAATTCCACCATGACTATAAATCCGAAGGTTGGGCCAGATATCGTGAATGGACGAAAGCGCATAACGGTCAATGATTCGTTCCAACAATTGGGATACCCAGGATGGCACACCAGCAATCACTCCAATGTCCCATTTCGGTGCCGTCTCAACAATTGCTTCCACCTTTTTGTCCCATTGCTTGAGGTGTGAAATTTTCCGTGAGGGCTTGGTAAAGGGCGATAAGATAAAGGATTTGTTCTTTGCCAAAATGCCACTTAAGTCGCCAAAAAATAATTTGCCCTCTCGTTGAAGATCTGTTGAACCGCCAACAATCAGGACATTTGACTCATAAAACGAAGCAGGGAGTTGCAACTCATACAAGCCCGACAATTGTTGAATTGTGACTTTCTGAAACTTTCGAATCATGGCTTCGGAGACAGGAATTTTCTTGCTCGAATCGGTGCTAGTGCCTGATGAGAGCGCAAAATGCGTGATTTTCCCTGGCCATGTAATGTCCTTTTTACCCGCTAAGGTGTGCTTCAACCACTCTGCATGAAAACGTTCGTAATTCGTGATCGGAACATGCTCTTTGAATTTTCGCAATGGATTTGAATCGTACACGATACTCGAAAAGTGATGCTTTGAACCGAATGCCGTGTCCCGCGCTTTGTGTAGAAGTTTGCCCAAGGTACGCAACTGAATTTCTTGCTTTTTCGATTTGCGTAAATAGCGGTGGTAACTCACGCGAGTAGTTTCTTTTATTAGGTTGCCTAAAATATCCATGAACATAGTTTCGGACAAAATTACTATATCGGTATAGTGAAATAGGCTCCTCTGAGTTATCAAATAATTGTTTTTGTATTTCCCAAAAATAAAATTTGGCACGCGCAGAGATGTCGATGCGCAATTATCAAGACTTCGACACGGCACTTTCGATAAAATAACGCTGAACACGAACAGATCGACACGACTTTTTCGACATTTCGGTGAGTGACCAAAATATTTTTTTTACCTTTGACAAAAAACATAACATCATGTCGGATAATTTCTTTGAAGGTTCAACAGCAGCAGTAGGAACGATTGTAACAATTGTATTGTTGTCGATTGTATTTGGACTCGTTTTCTTCGGTTAGTTCAACCCGTTTTTAAGACAATTATCCTGTCATTCCTCGTTGGAAAGATGGGATTTTTTTTTGTTCAAAATCAAGTAGTTCCATGCCTTTCAACTCCATTTTTGCTTGGGTAATGAAGAAACGAATTCATCAAATTGAATTGTTTCGAAAATACCCTGTTGAGGTGCAGAATGAACTGTTTATCCGACTGTTGGAAGCAGGGAAGCAAACCGTCTACGGCAGTGAAAATGAGTTTGACAAGGTGAAGTCCTATGCTGATTTTTCAGTGAACATTCCCTTGCAAGAATACGAAGATGTGAAACCATGGATTGATCGACTCATGGCTGGTGAACAATTTTTACTTTGGCCAACGGAAACAAAATGGTTCGCCAAATCTTCAGGAACCACCAGCGCAAGAAGCAAATTTATTCCTGTGACAAAAGAATCACTCGAAGATTGTCACTACAAAGGAGGAAAAGATCTGCTTGCGATGTATTACGACAATCATCCAAATCGGAAATTGTACAAAGGAAAACACCTTATTATTGGCGGCAGCGCAGAATTGAGCCAGTTGAGTGCGGATTCCTATTTTGGTGATTTATCGGCAATTATCGTGAAGAATTTACCGTGGTGGGCTGAAATCCGACGGACACCCTCAAGGGAAATTGCCTTGATGAGTGAATGGGTCGAGAAGATCGAGAAAATGGCACAATCCACCATTGACCAGGATGTGTATATTATTGCAGGCGTGCCGAGTTGGACGATGGTACTTGCCAATAGAGTGCTCGAAATTTCAGGGAAGTCAAATCTCAAAGAAGTGTGGCCCAATTTGGAACTGTTCATGCATGGAGGCGTGAGTTTTGAACCTTATCGCGAACATTTCAATAAGTTGATTCCCGATCCAAACATGAATTATGTGCAAACGTACAACGCTTCAGAGGGTTTTTTCGGCATCCAAGACCAGGTGAATTCAGACGAAATGCTCCTCATGCTCGATTATGGAATTTTCTATGAGTTCATTCCAATGAGTCAATTCAACGGGAAAGAATCGACGGAAATTCTCTCGCTTTCTGAGGTGAAATGCGATGTGAATTATGCTTTGGTCATTTCAACAAACGGTGGCTTGTGGCGCTATATTTTGGGAGACACCATCAAATTTACTTCTTTACAACCCTTTCGATTCAAAATTACGGGACGCACCAAAAGCTATATCAATACGTTTGGCGAAGAAGTGATCGAGGAAAACGCTACCGCAGCAATTGCTGAAGCCAGTCGAAGAACCAACGCCGTGGTCCGTGAATTTACGGCTTGCCCCATCTATATGAGCGGAGAAATGCAGGGTGCACACGAATGGTGCATCGAATTTGTGGAGCCTCCAGAGGAAATGGATCGATTTAAACGGATCTTGGATGAGACCTTGCGTGCTGTGAATTCGGACTATGATGCAAAACGTTACCACAACTTGGTGTTACTTGAACCAAAAATCAATACCTTGCCAACTGGAACCTTTGATGGCTGGCTCGAATCCATCGGAAGATTGGGTGGACAGAACAAAGTTCCGCGCTTGTCGAATAACCGTGTTATCTTGGAACAGATATTGCAACTCATGAATGCGCAAAATGGCGATATAGAAAACAATTTGGTGAAATGAAACAGTGGCTCGGTATCCTATTTTTGGCATTCGCTTTTATTGGAAAGGCACAAGATTCTGCGGGAGTTCGGCTGATTGAACAGTCCAGTTTTCCGATCGATTCATTGGCATATTGGAACATGGATGCCCTGGGAAATCACTTCGTTTCAAGCAATGGATGGATTTCCAAGGTCGACGATTTTGGAACGGTTAAATACGTACAGAGCATCAAATCGTATGGTTCGACCGAAGAATTGGTCACCATTAACACCATGAAATTGCTTCATTTTTCGCTTGAGCAGCAGACCATTTGCTTTTTTGACAATACCCTCACGCCAGCTGAAAATTGCCTTGAATTGAGTGATTTTCAGATTTTGACGGCAACGCTCATCAGTGCTTCTAGTCAATCTGATAAAATTTGGGTAATGGATCAACTCAATTCTACGCTTTACCAATTGCCCATTTCAGGAAACGATCCCATACAGCAAGTTGGAAATTTAAACGGTCTCCTGAACTTTGATTTTATCTCTCGGATGAAAGAGGCGGGAAATAAACTGTTTCTTTCGACCTCGGATGGAATGGTTGTGTTAGATATGTATGGCTCACTCCTTGAGATTTACGCTGCAACAGAGATCGTGTCATTTGATGCGAATGAATCACACTTGTACGTGCTCGCTAATAATGAATTGGAAATTCGTGATCTTCGAACGGGAGGGTTGTTGCGTGTTGGACTGCCAACTGCAGGTGTGTTGGACCTTAGGATCGTCAATGGTGCACTTTATCTACGAACGCTCGAAAATGTTCATAAGTTTGAGCTGCAAATGCTTGATTAGCACTTGTCCGTTGGAACAAAGTTCTTAATTTAGTCAGTCCAAAAACGAACGATTATGCATGTTGCAATAGCAGGAAATATAGGAGCAGGAAAAACAACGTTAACCAAGCTCCTTGCGAAGCATTACGGATGGATTCCCCATTTTGAAGATGTAGAGCAAAACCCCTATTTGAACGATTTTTACGAAGACATGCAGCGTTGGTCGTTCAACCTTCAGATTTATTACCTCAACAGTCGCTTCACCCAAGTGCAAGAAATTCAACAGTCGAACACAACGGTGATTCAAGATAGAACGATTTACGAAGATGCCTTCATTTTTGCGCCCAATCTTCATTCTATGGGATTGATGACAACGCGCGATTTTGAGAATTATTTTTCCCTCTTCAATTTGATGGACTCCTTCGTTTCGCCTCCTGATTTATTGATTTATCTCCGTGCGAGTGTTCCAACCTTGGTCAATCAAATTCAACGCCGCGGCCGTGATTACGAAGAAAGCATCCGCCTTGATTATTTGAAACGATTGAACGAACGCTATGAAGCGTGGGTTTCTACGTATGATAAAGGAAAGCTATTGATCATTGATGTGGACAACAATAATTTCGCGGAAAGCCAAGAAGATCTCGGGAAAATCATCAACACGATTGACGCCGAAATCAACGGATTGTTCTAATCGTCCATTTTACAAGCAGCATGACGAAGAAAAGTATTGTCGTAACAGGAGCAGCGGGATTTATCGGGAGCTGCCTTGTCAGTCGTTTGAACAAAGCAGGCTACACAAACATCATAGTGGTCGATGATTTTTCGAAAACAGAGAAAGACGGAAATCTCGAAGGGAAAACGATCAACATGAAGATCGGTCGAAATGACTTCATCGCGTGGTTGGGAGATTTTGGACAGGAAGTAGGCTTTATTTATCACATTGGAGCACGCACGGACACCACCGAATTTGATGTGGCCATTTTTGATGAATTGAACCTCAATTATTCGAAAGCCATTTGGGAGAAATGCGTACAATTTAACATTCCTCTCGTTTACGCCAGTTCTGCTGCAACCTACGGTTTGGGTGAGTTCGGCTACAAAGATGATCACAACATGGTGGAAAAATTGATTCCGCTTAATCCTTATGGTGATTCAAAAAATGATTTCGATAAATGGGTGCTCAAACAGACGACATTTCCACCGTTTTGGGCTGGATTAAAGTTCTTCAACGTCTATGGTCCGAATGAATACCACAAAGGTCGCATGGCTTCGGTTATTTTTCATGCATTTCACCAAATTGGGAAGACGGACGGCATGAAATTGTTCCGCTCCCACAATCCCGACTATAAAGACGGCGAGCAATTGCGCGATTTTGTGTACGTGAAAGACGTCGTTGAAGTGTGCCGCTATTTGATGGAAACGCCACCTGATTCAGGGATTTACAATTTGGGTTCAGGAACCGCGCGCACATTCCTCGATTTAACAAAAAACACCTTCAAAGCGATGGGTAAGGAAGAACACATTTCTTTCGTTGATACGCCTGAAGACATTCGTGACAAGTACCAATATTTCACTGAAGCGGACATGTCAAAATTGATAATATCGGGGTATGCAATTCCATTTCACACCTTGGAAGAAGGCGTGGAGGATTATGTGAAGAATTATTTGGTGGAAGAAATCTACTATTGATGAAATCAATCTGCGCAATCGTTTTTAGCTTGATGTGCCTATTTACGAATGCCCAAATCGTTCATATCGATCAACTCGACAAGGATTTCACATCCTATCTTCCAAAATCGGAACAACGCTACATCGACTCGGTGTTGAACGCAAATGAGTTTACCATTTCGCTCGTTTCGTTAAAGCCAGAATGTGATTCAAACGGTGATTGTTATCCAGTGTCTGTGATCAATGAAGATTTCGAAAACTTCGTATTTGATTCTACTTTCTTTGAATCCGTTCCCTTGCATTCCATTCAAACTCAACTTTTCGACTCAATTGTCCCTTTGAATATCAATTATTATAAAAAGGTGTTAGACGAACTACTAATGGGGGAGCCGCCCTCGGAAGGATCTGAACTTATTCAAATTTGTTATAACCCGCGCCATGCAGTCATTATTCAAGATGCAAAAGAAGAAGTTTTGGGAATTTATGAACTCTGCTTCGAATGTGACAAGTCGAAGGTGGCTTTTTCGAAAATCATCACCATCAATGGCTCTTCAGACTTATATGGGCTTTTCTTAAAACACGGACTGATTTCACCCAAATGACGCGTTGAGTGTAATCAAATACCACTCATTCAAACTCGAATTACACAGATCTTCTTCCGTGTCAAGGTCGTTCAATGTTTCCAGCAATCCAACCGAATATCCATTTGAGATCAGTTCGCCTAAGGTGATTTCCA
>JBFYPU010000176.1:0-3246 GCA_041303175.1 Crocinitomicaceae bacterium
TTTCCACAAGGTGAAGCGGGTTGAGTTGAATGCGGGTTTGAAGGAATCGGAATATCTTGATACGCTCCCGTTGACGACGTTGCAGTTGGAAGCGGCGTTTGGCAAGGCGGAGAAATCGGGAAAGGCAAAAGACAAGCATCGTTACGAATGGAATATTGAGGTGATGGGAAATCTGTACTCTATTTATAACTGGCGAAATACAGATGGTTCTTTCGATCATTACAAAAGTTGTTCGTGGTATATTTCGGGCTGTGATGTTCCTGTCCCGGACGTTGACGATACTTTGGGTCACTATGCCATGACGCGGGACATTGTAGCGTTGATAGTCAGGTACGTCACGTATCAAGCAATATTTGATTCGAGTGAGTTTGTGTTTGACATTCGTTGTTCGGTGGATGCTGATGCTGGCGTGTATTTGACAAACTCGTTGGAGTACATTGCAGCCGAGTTGGTTGACGCAGGTCAAGAGTATGCTCAACAATCGATTATTCAATTGGGAAACTTGATGCATGGTGTCAAACGTGATAAGACGTTGAGAAGGTTGGTGAAGGGGTACTCAAAAACCATGCCGACGCACGATTTCAAAAATGGTTTATTGACGATATTGAGCCCGCGTATGTCCATCACGGAAGATGCTTTGACTCACATGAATTTGATGTTGAATCACATCTTGAGTCGTGCGGAACTCGAACTTGGCGGTAAGACGAGTTTGAAAGACGTAAAACAAGCGATTGCCAAAGTGTTGGATGACATCGAGATGATGAGGTTGGCCGAAGCTGCAAACAAGCCCAAGAAAACGATGCAACAACGCTTGGAACAATTGCTTGGTTCAACTTGATGAACACGACACCTTACTAAAGCAAAAAAAAAGACAGGCCCGAAAGGAATTAGATGAATTGAACAAATGTTTAATTTATTTTAATTCTGAGTAGGGCTTTTTTGCTGGCGGTTTTTTTTCCAAGTTTTGTAGGCACCAAAAAACTGAATTTTAATCGAAAATCTGATTTTGGTGTGAAGTTGAATAGTAAGTATCCAAAAAAAAAAACTTGAAGTCGAATTATTGAAGAATGAGCAATCCCGTTGAATTATTGAAAGCCAAGTTGCGTTTGATGAACTACGATGTTGACGATCCGAGCTTTGACAATTGGTCGAAGAAAGATTGGGTATCGGTGAACAAGAAGGTAAAAGATGGTTTTACCGCAAAAATGTTGGTTGTCGCCGAGGCACAAGGTGATACGAAAGTGTTTGAGCTGTTGTCGAAAAGTTGCAAGAAGTATCTCTGCGTTGACGACCCTGAATTCGATAGTTGGTCGACCAAAGACTGGTGCGATGTATTCCTTGGGTTGAAAGGAGAAATTTATTTGGACGACGAAGATAATCCAGGTCATCCTTTATCTCTTCGATGTCTCGAAAGAGACGATGACCGGTTTGTCAGAGCAGTGCGAGAAGGCAATCGAGCATACGTTACCTTCATGATGCCAAGTTACGAGCTGCACTTCCTCGAGGACGTGATACAGCGATTTAAGAAGTCAAGCTATGATAGCTATGATAACTGGACGTCGGACAGAGATTACTGGATTGAGAAGATTCGAAAGCCGAACAAAGCAAAGGACCAAAGTTTAGTTCGGTTGGTGCGTAAACGAGTGAAGCAACTCCGAGACCTCGAGAAGATGCATGACCGGACGATAGACGCGGTCTACAAGGGTGATCTCAAGAAATTGCAGGAGTTGTTGCCACGTTTGAATGAAGTGACAGACGGTGATTTCGGCTTTCATGATTTGGCGGACGAGGCATTGATGGGCATTGGTGCCAGAGGGGATCTCGAAGTGGTCAAATTGCTAGTATCGCATTTTGATGCTCACAAAGGTATGTTCGTGCGAGCGTGTTGCTTGGAAAAATTGGAAGTCCTGGAGTATTTGATTCCACTAATGGATGCTGAAAGTATCGAGTCAGTGATGGAGGACGCATTGAGCCATTCGTTGCATACTGGAGTACTGCAAATATTGCTACCACATGTTCGGGACGCTGAACTCTTGAACGTACCGTTGACAAGTGCGGCAGTGCGTGGGAAAGTGGATGTCGTCAAAATGTTGGTACCGCTTGTTTCGAAAGCATCGGTGAAACAAGCTTTGAGAGCAGCGAGAAAGGAGAAACGTAGTGTGGTTAGCGAAGTCATCAAGATCTTGGATGTGTTGATGGAGGGCGAAAGTGACCATGAAGAAGAGGATGAATGTTTCGATAAAGACTCTGAAGCGGCATTGTATGCAGCGATTAGACGAGGAGACACAGTCGAAGCCTGGCGAATTTTCGACCTGCATGAGGAGGAGCGCGCGCCTTTATTCCATGCCATCCTTGATTACATAAATGCTGCTGAAAACAACATGGAAATGGTGAAGGACCTTGCCGATTACGGAATGTGCCATGATTATTTCGCGCAATTCGATTTGGACCCCTATGACAAGATGTTGCGCGAGATAGAAAACGAAGATGCGCGGGTTATTGTCGAAAAAATAAAGTGTCGATGAATGCTAAACAGAAAAGCCTGAAAGGAATTAAACGAAGCAATGAGCTTTAATTTAATTCTGAGTAGGGCTTTTTTGCTGCCGGTTTTCTAGGCACGGAAAACTGAATTTAAATCGGAATCCTGATTTTGGTGTGAAGTTGACGATTAAGCGAAAATGAAAGCAACGATAACTAGTAAGACGTGTAAGGCAGCGCGTGAGGGTGATCTGGAGAAGGTTCAGTTGTTGTTGCCGCGTTTTCTGAAACAAGTTGTGAAAAAGAGCGAAGCCGAATTCGAGTATCGACATGATGAATACGCGGCGTCTATTTTGAAAAAAGATGTGGAGGAAGCGTTTCTGCAAGTGATGATGGAAGCCTCTAATTTTGGTCGTCTTGAAGTGGTCAGGTATTTAGAATCGCAGTATCTCGATTTGTACGGGAAATCGAATTGTGCAGGCAGGTAACTAAAATAAGCGAGCCCGAAAGGAATTGAACTAAACGAAATGTTTAGTTTGGTTCTGAGTAGGGCTTTTTTGCTGCCGGTTTTTTGCGTGGATTGTGAAATTATAAAATATTGCATGACATTATTATGGAACACTTTATCACAACACTATTAGGTGGAGCTCGCTCGGCTTCCCCTAAGCGCAAGTCATCTGCGAAGAAGGCGTCACCGAAACGCAAGTCAGCAGCGAAGAAGCGTTCGCCTTCAAAGAAGGCGTCAGCCAAGCGTAAGTCAGCCAAGCG
>JBFYPU010000177.1:0-3071 GCA_041303175.1 Crocinitomicaceae bacterium
ATAACGGAAAATAAGCTGAAAGTAACGCGCTAATTCTTCCAAATTATGTTAATTCTAATTTTTGAACAGGTTTAAAGGTGATATTTGTTGATCATTTTTTTTTCAGTGCAATAAAGAGAGCACTTTTTTTTGTTATTTCGCAGTGTAATGTTTCGCACAATAAGGATTTTAGTGGTATTCGTATTCTGTTTCTTCGGAAAAGATGCTGTCGCGCAGAATCGAATGTTTGATCGACTTGAAATGTATTATTCTCAAGGTCATTACAAGCGCACGTATCGCATTGCGAACAATCTAACCGACAAGCCAGAGTACGATTTTTCAATGTTGCCAACCTATTACAAGAGCATCAGTTTGTTTCAATTGTGTCAGAATGAATTTTGGTTATTGCGTCGACCTGAATCGTTGACGACTGCCGAAAAATTGTTCCTTGAAGTGAAGAATTCGGAAGATGGCACAAAGATTTTTAATGCACACATGTATGAATTGTCATGGCTTCGCTCGGATCTCATGGCTTGGGCTGCGGATCAAAAACGGATGGGCCACCAAGAATCATTTGAAGAGATCCAAGCCTTAATAGACCGTTTGTTCCGAGATGTACCCGAGGTGGATGCAGGAAACGATGCCAATCAAATCGTAAATGTTGATACGACCAATATTGAGACTGCAGAAGCAGTGGGATTGAGAGGTGGAATTATGACGGTGGCCAAAAAACAACTCGGTACGCCATACGTTTGGGCTGGAAATGCACCGGGTGGATTTGATTGCTCAGGCTTTACGTCTTATGTGATGCAGGAAAATGGAATTACGTTGCCGAGACGTTCGGCTGATCAATTCACTTCTTCGAGAAAAATCAAGGCAAAGGATGCGCAAAAAGGTGATTTGGTATTTTTTAACAATGGCTCTGGAATTTCACATGTAGGCATTGTAGTGTCAGAAAAAGGTCAGCCCCTTCAAATGATTCACTCAAGTTCCGGTAGTGGGATTATCATCACAGATGTAGAGAAGTCTGAATACTGGATGAAACGTATTCATGGCTACGGAACCTATATCAACTAGCTTTTCGGGAGAATAAAAAGATCAGCGTGCTTAGCGCTGATAGAGCCAGTAATGCGCCTCCAATGGTGTAAATCAATTCATTTTCAAGTTTTAAAAAAGCGAAGGATGCTATGGCTATACTCGTTATGGCGAGGATGAATTGCGTAATTTTGGATCGAACACCCTCTGTTTTAACCAAAAGCATCAGTACGAAGCCAAATTGAAGTGCGAAAACTCCCAAAGAAACATGTCCTACTCCAAGAATCGCTTGTGGATTCAACCATTCCCATGTAACAAAACCAATAAGTAATAGCGTAAGAACCAGAACAATCGGATTCATACGACTCGTACCAATCAGTGAAAATCGAAGCGCAATCAAGGCGAGAAGCAACGAGAAATAATAGACAAAATTCAAGCCTATTTGAATTGGATTTTCTGGAACCATAACGATTTGCACAACGGAGAAAATCATCAACCCGAAGACGAGCAGGAGCAAGAACAACAGGATGCGTTTCAATGGCTTCATAATCGACTTCGAAAGTACGAAATCAGAATTGAATTTAGAAAAAATAAAAAGGACGTCCTAAGACGTCCTTCATGATAGTTACATTTTAATAGCTGTGAACTAGCCAATCTTAGCTCACTGGAATTTCTTCCAATTCATTGATCGGCTTACGGAACACAATCTGCCCATCAAACACGTCCATCACAACATTCTGTGTAGGATCAATTCGATCCGCAAGTATGGATTTTGAGAGTTCATTCATCACATTCTTTTGAATCACACGCTTAACTGGTCGCGCTCCAAAGAACGGATCGTAGCCAGCATTGGCAATCCAATCGAAGGCCTCATCTGTCACAACCAGGTTAATTCCTTGTTGCTGAATACGCACACGAAGATTCTCCAATTGGATTTTAACGATTTCGCGCACATTTTTCCGGGTCAATGGCAAAAACAGGATCGTCTCATCAATTCGATTCAAAAATTCAGGTCGAATGGTGTGTTTGAGCAATTCCATGACTACCATTTTCGCTTTGACTGCTGCACGTGGGAAGTCGGCCTCATCAATGCCATCAAATGCTTCGTGAATTTCCGTTGAACCCAAATTGGACGTCATTATGATAATCGTGTTCTTGAAGTTCACTGTTCTGCCTTTGTTGTCTGTTAAACGTCCATCGTCCAATACTTGCAGCAAGACATTGTAAACATCGGGATGCGCTTTTTCGATCTCATCAAACAAGATAATCGAGTAGGGGCGACGTCGAACCGCTTCCGTCAACTGTCCACCTTCATCGTAACCTACGTAACCGGGAGGTGCACCCACCAAGCGACTTACGGAGTGTTTTTCTTGGTATTCACTCATATCAATTCGGGTCATGGCGTTTTCGTCATTGAACAAATATTCAGCGAGCGATTTTGCTAACTCGGTTTTTCCAACGCCCGTTGTTCCAAGAAAAATGAACGAACCAATCGGACGTTTTTCATCTTGAAGTCCAGACCGAGATCGACGTACAGCATCCGAAAGTGCTTCAATCGCTTCCTCTTGACCTACTACACGTTTTGAGAGTTCATCTTCCAGTCGGAGCAACTTCGATTTTTCACCTTCAAGCATTTTGCTTACAGGAATCCCCGTCCATTTTGAAACAACTTCAGCAATTTCCTCAGCATCCACTTCTTCCTTAATCATCTTCGAATTGGCTTGCATTTCGGTTAATGCAACCTTCGTCGCTTCAAGTTTTTCCTCCGCTTCAATGATTCGACCATAGCGGATTTCAGCAACCTTACCATAATCACCTGTTCTTTCTGCTTGATCAGCTTCGAGTTTCAACTGCTCGATGTTCTTTTTTTCGGTTTGAATCGTGTCTACAATATCGCGTTCCGACTGCCATTTCGCTCGAAACGCATCTCGTTTCTCTTGCAATTCAGCCAAATCTTTGTCCAATGAATTCAATTTGTTGACATCATTTTCTCGTTTGATGGCCGCCTTTTCGATTTCCATCTGCATGATTTTCCGCTCGAGTTCATCCAATTCCTC
>JBFYPU010000178.1:0-14583 GCA_041303175.1 Crocinitomicaceae bacterium
CTGATGGTACTGCCCTTTTGAGGGTGGGAGAGTAAGTCGACGCCACTTTTAAATCCCGTTTCTCTCTGAGAAACGGGATTTTTTTTGCCCTATTTTTTTGATTCGTAAGATCATTCAACTATTCTAACGCTCCAATACTCCAATACTCCAATACTCCAATAGTCCAATAGTCTAGAGTTCCAAGACTCAACTAATCTAAAGCTCCAATGCTCCAATAGTCTAAAGCCCCGCGCTAGGACGCAATGCGGCAGCTCCAGACGCAAAGCGGGGCGTGATGCGTTGATCAACAAGGCACCGTGATAGTTGCTGAGCCTGTCGAAGCAGAGGTGACCCTGTTGGCAACCTGCAGAACCGCCGATTGCGGTTGGACTAAAGCATGAAGGCCGTTAAAGCGCCCGAAAAGATTTGGTAAGATGTGTAAAACTTCGCTCAGTCGGAACTCCCCCTTCGTTGATTAAGAATGAACTAGCGTTTTGCTCGGTCGAGGCTAAAGGTAAAGGTGCTACCAACGCCAACGGTGCTGCGAACGTTGATTTTTTGTCCGTGTGCTTCAATGATGTGTTTTGCAATCGCCAAGCCGAGACCAGAGCCTCCTTCGTTGCGATTACGGCTTTTTTCTACCCGATAGAATCGTTCAAACAAGCGCGATAAATGCGCATCATCGATCCCTAAGCCGTTATCAGAAACTTCAACAGTGATCAAATCGTCGACACTGTAGAAACGAATCTTTGTAGTGCCGTTTTCGTTGCCGTAAGAAATGGAATTGTTGATCAAATTGGTGAGCACTTGACCGATTTTTCCGCGGTCGCCTTTCACAAATGTAGGATTGTATTCGCGCGCAAAGACCAATTTAATGTTGCGCTTAAGGGCTTTCATTTCAAAATCTTCGAAGAGATCCTGAACCAAGTCTTTGAGGTCAAACGTTGTTAAATCCAATTGAATTTCATTCACTTCCAACTTCGTAAGTTGATCGAGATCTTCCAAAATGGCCGCCATGCGATCGGTAGCCTTAGAAGCACGTTCCAAAAACATGCGGTTGACAGATTCATCTTCTAGTCCTCCTTCCAACAAGGTCAAAATATATCCTTGGATGGAAAATACGGGTGTTTTGAGTTCGTGTGCCAAGTTCCCTAAAAATTCACGTCGAAAGGCGGCTTGTTCTTTCAATTTTGAAATCTCGGCACTTTGCTCATCTTGCCAGTTTTGTGTTTCGCTTTCAGCATTGCTGATCAAATCATCGGTAAGATTGTAGTTTTTCGGTTGTTGTCCACTAAATTTACCTTTGCGGATGGAACGATAGAGAACACGTAAGCGTTCAGTGATAAACCGCTTGATGAAAAAATAAAAAATGCCGTAGGAAGCTCCTGCGACAAAGAGGGGAAGTAGAATGATGACAGCAAGATCAATTTGAACCGAAAAAAGGTTTAAAAGAATGAGTGCAACAAGCAGGAGCGCTCCTAAAATGGCACTTCCCGCTAGCAGTAATGTGTGGGGTTTTAGACTTTTCAAATTGTATTGTACGTGTAACCTACTCCTTTTACCGTACGAATATAATCATTACCGAGCTTTTCACGAAGTTTGCGAATGTGAACATCAATGGTGCGTTCGCCAACGATGGCGTCATTCCCCCAAACGATGGACATGATTTGATCGCGTGTGAATACTTTTCCGGGTCGACTGACGAGTAGCTCCAACAATTCAAATTCCTTTTTCGGCAAGCTCAAATCTTCATTATTCAAATGAACAAGAAAAGACTCTCTATTGATGACGATTCCTGTGTTTACTTTTGTCGATTGAATTTCATCCGTTGCAGGGCGACGCAGCAATGAACTCAACTTGCTCACGAGTAAACGCGGTCGAATGGGTTTCGAAATGTAGTCATCTGCACCAGCGTCAAATCCAGCGATTTGAGAATAATCTTCTGATCGTGATGTGAGCAATGCAATGATTGGCTGAGATATGGACGCGTTGTTTCGAATAGCAATGCATGCTTCGATTCCATCCATTTCTGGCATCATCAAATCCATCAAAATGAGCGAAGGTGACAATTCGATCGTTTTCTTAACGGCCTCAAGTCCATTTGAAGCCGTAAACACTCGATACCCCTCTTTTTGTATGGTATAGGAAAGAAATTCCAATACATCTGCCTCGTCATCTACTAATAATATAGTATGGTTTGTCATGGTTACCTATTTGTTCGTACAAAGTTACATGTCAAGCCAATCGGCACTTTTACCGTGACCTTACCCTTTTGTTACCATAAACACCTATGTGTTATGTCTATATTATCAACTGGATTTTTTAAAAAAATACCGAAAAAATCCACAACGAAATTACAAACGTAATAAAACGGTTTAGCCCATGATTAAAGGGCTTCAAAGTATCGGTAACGTTTCGGTAACCTAAGGTTGACGGAAAGGTAAGGGTAAGGGAAAGCGGTTTTCACATGAAGCCCCCATCTTTGCATCAGAAATTTGAAAGAACATACTAAAGATGAAAACAAACAAAGTAAAATTCGGAGTGATGATCATGGCGGCGTCACTAGCATTAGGAACAACTTCTTGTAAAAAAGGATGTACGGATCCAACGTCTATTAACTACGACGAAAAAGCGAAAAAAGATGACGGTTCATGTGTCCCAGCGGTTACAGATGCTGATGTTATTGTGAAAGCAGGTGAGATCACAGCGAACGAAACATGGACAGCTGATAACATTTACAAAATCACTGGGAAAGTTGTTGTTACAAGTGGTGTTACATTGACAATTGAGCCAGGTACAATCATTAAAGGTGCTGAAGGTTCAGGAACATTGGCTTCTGCTTTGGTTATTGCGCAAGGAGCGAACATCAACGCGGTTGGAACGGCTGCTGAGCCAATCATTTTCACATCTATTTTGGATAACATCAAACCAGGTCAATTGACAGGAACAAACCTTACTGAGGCAGATCAAGGTTTATGGGGTGGATTGATGATTATGGGATTAGCTCCTATTTCTGCTGCAGACGGTGATGTACTTTCTCAAATTGAAGGTATTCCAGTTGATGATGCTTTCGGAGCTTTCGGTGGAACGGATCCATTGGATAACTCAGGTACATTGTCATACATTTCAATTCGTCACGGTGGTGCTTTAATCGGTGCTGGTAACGAAATCAATGGCTTGACTTTGGGTGGTGTTGGTTCAGGAACTACTATCTCTAACATCGAAATCGTTTCTAACCTTGATGATGGAATTGAATTGTTCGGTGGAACAGTTAACGTTACGAACTTAATGGTTGGTTTCTGTGGTGACGATTTACTTGATCTTGACATGAACTATTCTGGAACCGTTACAAACTTCTTCTTGGTTTGTGGTTCAAATTCTGATGAGGCATTGGAGATCGATGGACCAGAAGGAACAACATACACAACTGGATTGTTCAACTTAGTGAATGGAACGGCTTACACTTATGGTGGTACAGCTGCAACAGCAACTGGAGATTTCAAATCGAAAGCTCAAGGAACAGTTACAAACGTGAAATTTGGTACAAGCAAAATCCGTGCTTCTTACCAAAACGATTGTGCTGATCCAAAAACAGATGCATTCACATACTTGACGCAAGCTTCTCCAAAATTGATCTTCACAGGTTCTGAATTCACATCAGTTTCAGTTTACACAGCTTCACAAGACGATGCGTTGGTAAACAACTGTACAGTTTTTCCAGCAGATCAAACGGCTGCTGAAGGAGCAATGACTTCAGGTTCTGCATCTGGTGCTTCATCATCTGGATGGGGTTGGACATGGATGTCTGTTAACGGAAAACTATAAGAACCAGTCGATTAGAATTGAGTTCAAATACAATACAAATCAAAATGTCTGCGGTAACTACCGTAGGCATTTTGTGTTAAAAATAGAATGATGAAAATCAAATCCTTATACGCTCTTTTTTTAGTTCTTTTAATTTCTTACACCACCAGCGCTCAAGAAGTTGTTCGCGGTGAAGTCCTCAACAAAAAAAATGGAGAGCCGGTTTATGATGCCACCATAGCTGTGAACGGTGAAAAAAAATCCAAATCCGATTTCGATGGTGCTTTCAGTTTGAAACTGATGCCAGGGAAGTATACCTTGACCGTTTCATGTCCAATTGAAGGTTTTATGGATCAATCCCTAGAGATCCAAGTGATTGCCGGCGAAATTCTACCCCTTAAAATAGAATTGGAACTTTCAGCTGGGGTAATTCTCGTTGAAGGAACGGTTGTGCAAGCCGACCGAATTGGTGGTGGAGCAGAAGAAGCAACCGACGGCGCACGTCTCGATGATAATTCAACAACTGACATTATTGGTAAAGAAGCAATCGTTCGATCAGGTGTTTCAAACGTGGCTGCAGCAGTAGCAATGACGCCGGGTGCGTCTGTGGAAGACGGAAAAAATGTCTACGTACGAGGACTTGGCGATCGATATACCAAAACAATTCTCAATGGAATGGAAATTCCTGGATTGGATCCTGATCGAAACTCTGTTCAATTGGATATCTTCCCAACTATCGTGGTCGATAACATCACAGTTTACAAAACATTTACGCCCAACCTTACAGGAGATTTTACCGGGGGTTTGATCGATATTACCACAAAAGACTTCCCACTCGAAAAAACGATTTATTTCAAAGGTGGTATGGGCTACAATTCAAATGCAACATTCAATCCTGATTTTATTTCCTATCAAGGTGGTAAACTCGATTTTCTTGGGTTTGATGATGGTGGTCGCCAACTTCCAGTCTCCCCATTTCTTCAAATTCCTAATCCTGTGCTGGGTGATGCGGCGACTGAAGTGGCAACACGAAGCTTCAGTCAAACAATGGCAACCGAGAGAGCACTTAGTTTCTTGAATCAAAATTATGCCTTCGGAATTGGAAATCAAAAAGATTTGTTTACCAAAGACTCAACGAAAGTGACTTACGGTTACAATGCTTTTTTGAATTATCAAACGGCGAATACATACTACAAAGACGTTCAATACAATGAATACCTTCGTGAGCCTGACACCACCAACAACACACTTTTTCGCGATAGAAATGCGCAAGGAGAACAAACAGAAATGGATGTTTTGTGGACAGCGTTGTTGGGGCAATCCTTGAAATTTAAGAAATCAAAAATTTCGATGACCTTGTTTCAAACGCAAAATGGAACCCGCTCGGCTGCAAATTTGGTTGAAACGAATTTCGATAGCAATCAAGCAGTACTTGCGAAACAAGGCTTGCAGTATACGCAACGTTCAGTATCCAATGTAAACATTACGGGAGTGCATTACCTCGATTCTGTGAACAATTGGAAATTGACGTGGAAAGTTACGCCAACCTATTCGCGAATTTCCGATCCAGATATTCGGTCGACAGCTTTAGAAATAGAAACCGACCCAATTACGGGCGAACAAGTCTACAAATGGGATGAGTCTGTTGGTGCAGAAGTGCGGAGAATTTTCCGCTCTTTGAATGAATTCAATGTCAGTGGACGTGTTGATTTGGAACGCAAATTCATGCAATGGGATTCCTTGGAAAGTGTGCTTTCATTTGGAGGTCTAACAACGTACAAGGACCGTTCGTTCGATATAGATGAATACGTATTCCGCTTATATGATGTTTCGAACATTGTTCCGAATGATCCGAATTGGTTCTTTCAGGATGAAAATATTTGGACACCAGAAACGGATCAAGGAACGTATGGGACTGGGCAGAAGGAGTTGGCGAACGTATATGATGCAACCCAAATGATCAACGCGGCATACGTCATGAATGAACTGCCACTTTCGAAGAAGTTTGATGTAACCTATGGTGCGCGCGTTGAGCGAAACATCAACCGCTACACTGGACAGAACAATAATGGTACGGAGGTTTATGACAACACAGTTGTACTTAATAAAATCAATGTACTCCCATCGTTGAACATGGTTTACAAACTTCGAAAAGAGGCGGATTCTATGAACTATGCGCGCAATACCAACATACGTGCTTCTTACACGCAAACCGTAGCAAGACCTTCATTCCGTGAAATCTCAATTTCACAAATCTATGACCCAATACAAGGGCGTCGATACAACGGAAATATCAACCTCAAACAAACCTTGATCCACAATGCGGATGTGCGTTGGGAACAATTTTTTGGACGTACGGAGTTGATTTCGGTGAGTGGATTCTATAAACGATTTATCAACCCAATTGAAATCGTGGCAAACGTGGCAGCACCAAATGAGTTCGCTCCTGTGAATGCAGGTGTAGCCGATTTGTATGGTGCCGAATTTGAATTTAGAAAAGCACTTTTCTTCAAACGCGATGATCAACAACATATCCGATTCTTGGTTGGAGCAAACTTCACGTATGTAGTGTCTCGAATCGACATGAACAAAGTGGAAACGGTTGTTGGTGGCGTAACCTACACAGAGAAGGAAGTGCGTGAGAATTATTCACGTGCGGGAGAAGTCATTGGTGACTACCGAACGATGTATGGACAATCACCCTACATCATAAATGCGTTCACGAATTTTAGCAATGACTCGCTCGCGCTTGTGTGCAATATCACGTACAACGTTCAGGGTAAAAAATTGGCTGTAATTGGAGTGGGTGGGGTTCCAGATGTATTCGAATTGCCATTTCACGCCTTGAGCTTGAAAGTATCTAAAGGATTTGGGAAACGAAATTCTGACGGACTTGAACCAAAATGGAACGCGAGTATTACCGCTCAAAACTTATTGAACAATGCGCGAAGAAGGTATTATGAATCCTATCAAGCGACACCTCAAGTGTTTGATTATTTGAACAGAGGAATCACAATTTCAGCGGCTGTTTCGTATACGATTCGGTAACTGTAATTCTCATTTGAATAAAAAAAGCACGCTCAATGAGCGTGCTTTTTTGTATAACGTTCTTACAATCGTTATGCTTTGTAGGAAAATTTATATCCAACGCCCTTCACGGTCTTAATAAAATCATCGCCAATTTTTCCACGGAGCTTGCGCACATGAACGTCGATGGTACGATCACCTACCACAACACTAGTTCCCCAAACGGTTTCCAAAATGAAATCGCGGTCAAATACCTTCTCTGGTTTCGATGCTAGAAGCGCCAATAACTCAAATTCCTTGCGCGGCAAATGGATCGTTTCACCATTGTATACCACCAAATATTTTTCCCGGTCAATATGCAAGCCACCGCTTTCTGAAACAGCTTGTTCATCCTCTAAATTCGAATTTCTGCGCAATAGAGCATTGATTCGACTGATCAACACACGCGGCTTAATGGGTTTGGAAACGTAATCATCTGCGCCTGCGTCGAGACCTGCAATTTGGCTGTAATCCTCACTTCGAGCCGTGAGAAAACAAATGCGAATGTGTTTTGTCGAAGGATCACTTCTCAATACATCGCACACCTCGATACCGTCCATTTCGGGCATCATCACATCTAAAATCACGAGGTCCGGATTTTCAGAACGCGCAATTGCGATTCCATCCTTACCATTTGAGGCCGTGTAGACCGTAAATCCTTCCTTCTTTAGGTTATACTCGAGAATTTCCCGAATATCCGCTTCGTCATCTATTATTAATACTGATTCCATCGTGCGATTTTAAGCATTTTGTCTCTGAGGGTCGGATAAAGATAGTGAGAATATTGGAATCTTAACGGAATGAATATTTACTATTGTTTGATATTACTAAATCGGTTAACTAATTATTATTCGCGATGGATCTATGTTTTTTGGCTATTAAGTAGCCATTTTATGATAGTAGATGACCCAAAGAATGCGCATGATGCTTTTGAAGCTAACTTTTTTGAGTCGTGGAAAAAATCCCTATTTCCCTATACTTGGATTGCAAACAAGCCCTATCTTTGTGATGTAGTAGTAGGTTAGGTTGATTAGTGTAACAAGAGTTCAGGACGCCAGTCTCGGGCTCTTGTTCTTTTTTGGGACAATGTGAACTTAATGTTATCTTTTTAAAAATTGCTCATCCAGACCATCTAGCGATTGAACTTCTCTTAATTTTGCACAAATTAATAGTTCGTTTATGAAGCTCGAGATTTTCCAACGATTTTTTATCCTCGTTTTAATCTCCCTTATGGGACATTCCGCATTTGCGGGTGATGTATTCATTGAAAATGTCTCCCTTTCAGGTGGCGAAGGAGAAGCAGAGGTGTCATGGAACATTTCGTATGATAGTTTACCGACGAAGCGAAAACTGATTATCCGTTACTTAGAAAGCAACCTCACAAAGTTGGACGCCAATCCAGATTGGAAGTACACAGAAATTCTCGATCCATCTGTAACGTCCTATACAATTAAGAATCTTAGCGTGAAGGAAAGCTACTCCATCTCTGTCGGCGTTTTTCTATCTGAAAATGCATCCATGAAGGATGTTCGTTCTGGCGCAGTGGTATGGTCGAAAGGGAAATCGGTGGAAACGGATCGGGCATGGTCCTTTGGCTCTGGTTTATTCATGCGAATTTTGATGCTTCTTGGTGCGCTTGCACTCTTCATCTATGGGATGATCGTAATGAGTGAAGGGATTCAAAAAGCAGCAGGTCAGCGCCTTCGATTAATTCTTGGAGCCATCACGAAAAATAGATTTAAGGGAATTATGACTGGATTTCTAACTACTTCCATCATACAATCGTCTTCAGCCACCACCGTCATGGTTGTCAGTTTTGTGAACGCTGGTCTCCTTAACCTTCGTCAAAGTATTGGTGTGATTATGGGGGCAAATGTGGGCACAACCATCACCGCCTGGATTGTTGCTTTCCTTGGTTTTTCTGTAAACATGTCCGATTATGCCTTGCCGATCATGTTGGTGGCTTTACTTATGTTCTTCTCGAACCGAGGTTCAACGAAGGCTTGGGGAGAAATGTTGGTTGGTTTTGCGTTGCTTTTTATCGGTTTGGAAATGCTCAAAAATGGTGTTCCGGATCTCAAGGGCGGAGTCGATTCACTTAAGTTTCTCGAGAGCCTTTCCGGACATGGAGTTTTTAGCGTACTCATCTTTGTATTGATCGGAACATTAGTCACAATAATTGTGCAATCGTCTTCAGCAGCAATGGCAGTTACCATTCTTCTGTGTGAGCGCGGAATTATTCCCTTCGAAATGGCAGCCGGAATGGTACTTGGTGAAAATATAGGGACTACTATCACAGCTAATTTAGCGGCAATTGTTGGAAATGTTCATGCCAAACGAGCGGCAAGAGGTCACTTTATTTTCAACGTGTTTGGGGTAATCTGGATGGTGATATTCTTCTACCAGTTCCTCGATTTAATTGATTATTTGGTCGGACAAAGTTTCGCAAGCCCATTCAATCATCAAGAGGCTCGTCCGATTGCACTTGCACTCTTCCACTCAATATTTAATATTCTCAACGTGCTTATTTTGGTCTGGTTCACAGATTACATCGTGAAAGTCGTGACATGGATGGTGCCATCAAAAAGCTCCAGCGACGAGGAATTCCACTTGGATTACATCAGTGGTGGATTGCTTGCAACGCCCGAACTATTCCTTCTTGAAGCGCAAAAGGAATTGGCCAAGTTTGGAAAAATCACCTCCAGAATGTCCAAGTTTACGCAAGAACTGATGTTCGAACAGGATCCTAAGAAACGGAAAAAGCTGATTGCCAAAATAAGTAAGTATGAAGAAATAACCGATTCCGTTGAACAGGAGATTTCCCGTTACCTAAATGAATGTGCTGTGAATGAATTGTCTACGGACTCCGTGGGGAAGGTGAGAAGTATGCTCGGTGTAACGTCTGAATTGGAGCGAATTGGTGACGTGTTCTACCAAATGTCGTTGACCTACAAACGCAAAGACGATGAGAAAATCTGGTTTACGCCCGATCAACGTGCAAACGTGAAAGCAATGCTTGAGGGGGTTGATGAGGCATTTGAAGTGATGATTGCCAATTTAAATAAACCCTACGAAAGTGTTACCATCACTGAAGCACTCGAAAAGGAACGCAAATTAAACAAAATGCGTGATAAATTTAGAAAGCGACACCTTTCGACGATCGAAGACGACGCATTCAATATAAAAAGTGCAACGATCTATACCGATCTGATCTACTCGTGCGAGCGCATCGGTGATCACATTATCAACGTGACAGAAGCATTGATCGGTCAAAATATCGTTGGAGAAGAGGACTAAGTGCGTTAACAATTTGTTAGTTTGATCACATCACATGACGAATTGAACAAATTGACTTATTTTAGTCGAAACAGAAACGCATGAAGATCAAAATTCTCCTAGTTGAAGACGACACCAGTTTAGGGTTCATTGTTGCGGATTCATTGAAATCGAGTGGATATGATGTTACGCTCTGTACGGATGGATCGGAAGGACTCACAACGTTCAACGATGGTGATTTTCATCTCTGTATCTTTGATGTGATGATGCCCAAAAAGGACGGATTCACATTGGCTAAAGATGTGCGTAAACTGAATGATAATATTCCGATTCTCTTTCTCACTGCTAAATCGAACGATCATGATAAGGTAGAAGGCTTCAAATCGGGTGGTGATGATTACCTCACCAAGCCGTTCAACGTCGAAGAATTGCAATTGCGTGTTGCTTCACTTTTGAAACGGGTAGATATTCAAGTAGTCGCGAAGGAGAAAGATGTGTATGATCTTGGTAACTATCTATTTGACACGGTCAACTATACTTTGAAGCACGCCGATTTTGAAAAAATATTAACCAAAAAAGAAGCGCAAATTCTCAAGATATTGTGTAAATTTGTCAATCAAGTTGTGGCGCGTGAAGTGTTGCTCAATGGTGTATGGGGACAAGACGATTATTTTGTCGGTAGAAGTTTGGATGTGTTTATCACGAAACTTCGTAAATACCTCAAACACGATGAACGCATTCAAATCACCAACGTTCACGGCATTGGATTTAAACTAGAAATTATAACATGAAAAAACTTCTTACTATCCTTTTTATTGCAGTGTCGACGCTAAGTTACGCGGACCAATTGGCCTACATTTCTAAAACTGATGCTGATCGTGCCGTTGAATTGATCTCGAAAATGAAATCCGTGATACTTTTTTGCGGGTGTTGCGATCCGGTAAAACCTGTAACCGTGAAACCTACTAAGGTATACGCAATTGCTACAGGGTATGAGGATACTTGGGAGGTCTACATTGATTATGTAGATGCCGATGGCAATACTCAAACAGAACCGTTAGATCTGGCTTACGTCTGGAAAAAAGGAGGCTCCAAAACAATTGGCGCATTACTTGGCTTGGAACACGATTATTGTGTTAAACCAAAGAATTGGAACAAGCCTGTCAAGGTGGCCTCTGAGGAATAGTGACGTATATTCTCCATCTGGAAACATCCACTAAGGTGTGCTCAGTTGCCCTGTCCGACGATGGGAAATTGTGCGCACATAAAGAAGTAGAGGAAGATGGCTACGCACATGGCGAAAAATTGACGGTTTTTATTGAAGACGTGCTCAACCAAGCAGGAATTGTTGCCTCGGAACTTGCTGCCGTTTCGGTTGCTTCAGGTCCAGGGTCCTACACCGGTTTGCGCATTGGTGTGGCAACCGCAAAAGGTTTGTGCTACGCGTTAAACATTCCACTCATTGCATCAGACAGTCTAGCGGTTTTGGCTTCCCAAGTTGATACAGACGTGAATAAATGTGCCGTGATCGACGCTCGGCGCATGGAAGTATACAATTGCTTTTATGACGCTAGCGGAAGACCACTCAAAGAAATTTCAGCCGACATTATTGATGCCGATTCTTACAAAGAATTTGAGCCATTTGTCTATTTTGGTGATGGCGCAGCGAAATTGCAAGAAGCATTCGTAGGACGAGATTGTTCATTCGATGTTTCCATAAAATCTTCTGCACGCGGGCAAATTAAGGTCGCGTATGAAAAATTTCAAACTGCGGATTTCGTTGATGTGGCCTATTTTGAGCCGTTCTATCTCAAGGATTTTGTAGCGGGGAAGAAGGCGTAGGCATCTCAATAGCATTTACATTAAGCCAAATTACACCAAAATCCTTACTTTTTCCAGTTTGCTTTTTTTGAATTCTGTACCTTTAAGCTGAATAAGACCGTTGCAAAACTCGCTAATCGAGACGCAATAAAATTTAAAGCCGCAGCTTAATGATTGTAAATGAGGATTTTAAATTTTTGAAGTAACGACGAGTAGGGAGTTTTGCAACGGTCTTAATGAATTTGAGCGTATGAAACTAGCAGAGAAGATAAGTAGAGGAGATCGACCATTTGTGGTTGCTGGGCCATGCAGTGCCGAAAGTGAGGAACAGGTGATGACGATTTGCACGCAAATTGCAGAAAATCCTACAGTTGGTTTATTGAGAGCAGGTATCTGGAAACCGCGAACACGACCGAATTCATTCGAAGGATTGGGAGAAATTGCGCTTCCTTGGCTCGTAAATGCCGGCAAAGCTACAGGTCTTCCAACTACCACAGAAGTAGCAAATACAAAACACGTGGAAGCCGCACTCAAAGCGGGGATTGATGTTTTGTGGATCGGTGCGCGAACAACCGTGAATCCATTTGCGGTGCAAGAAATTGCAGATGCTTTGAAAGGCATGGATATTCCAGTAATGATCAAAAATCCAGTGAACCCTGATCTTCAGTTGTGGTTAGGTGCCTTCGAGCGGTTCGAACAAGCAGGAATCACTGATTTGACAGCCATTCATCGTGGTTTTTCAGTTTACAATCACCCTAAATATCGGAATGTACCAAATTGGCAAATTCCAATTGCGTTGAAAGAAGAGCGTCCTGATTTACCCATCATTTGTGATCCGAGTCACATCACAGGTAAGCGATCACTGTTACTTGAGGTCAGCCAAAAAGCAATGGATTTGAACTTCGAGGGCTTGATGATTGAAACCCACCCAAATCCCGATGAAGCGTGGTCAGACGCGGCGCAGCAAGTCACGGCTAATGGCTTGAATGAAATTCTGAATCAGTTGGTTTTGAGATCTGTAGTGGTTTCAGCGGATATCGAAAGCATGCTACACGAGATGCGTACGAAGATTTCCATTCTGGACGATCGTCTGTTTGAAATTTTGGCGGCTCGTATGGAATTGAGCGAGGAAGTAGGGCAGATGAAACGAGAAAATAACATCACGATTCTTCAGCAAGACCATTGGAAACAAGTGATAGCTTCCCGGATCGAAAGTAGAGGAGATTACCGCCTCACGCAGCAGTTCGTTCGGCAACTCATGGATGCGATCCACCAAGAATCGATTCGTCATCAAACGAAGGTGATGAACACAGACACCAAACGGTCATGAAACAGGTAGTAGCTCCTAGCCGATTAACAGGAAGCGTGGTAGCACCATCGTCAAAAAGTGATGGTCAACGGGCAATTTTTGCGGCTGCACTGAGCAAAGGAACGACGCGCATTGTAGGTTTGGGAAAAAGTAATGACGAGTTGGCCATGCTGCGAAATGTCCAGGAATTGGGGGCGATCGTCCGAGTCGTTTCAGAAGATTGCATCGAAATCATTGGGATTCAAGAATTTCCCAGCTTCGCGGAATTGAATGCTGGAGAAAGCGGTTTGGGCTTGCGCTTGATCACGAGCGTTTGTGCGGGACAGGCGGGGAAATTCATCATTCACGGTGAAGGTTCACTGTTGCAGCGCCCACAACTATTTTTTGAAGAACACTTAACCCAAATGGGCGTTCAAGTGATCTCTCAGAAAGGCTATTTGCCACTCATTATCCATGGAAAAATGCACGGCGGTGCGGTGGAAATTGATGGAAGTGCATCTTCGCAATTTTTGTCGGGAATGTTGATGTCGCTGCCACTCATTGAGGAGGATTCAACGCTCATTGTCGGCAATTTAAAAAGCATTCCGTATGTTCAAATGACCTTGAATACACTGGCAGCATTCGGGATTCTCGTTGAGCATGAAAATTTTGAGCGTTTCTCGATTCGGGGAAATCAAGCTTACGGTTGTGACGAATACACCGTTGAAGGCGATTGGAGCTCAGCCAGTTATTGGTTGGTTGCTGCGGCTTTGGGTCATTCGGTTTCCATCAGCGGTTTGAACCTTGAAAGTGCGCAAGCGGATAAACACCTACTCGAAATTCTTGAAAATGCTAACTGCACAATTCAACATTCAGACGGTCAAATAACGGTTGATGGATCTAAACGAAAGGCATTCACAGCCGATGCGACGCATTGCCCCGATTTGTTCCCTGCACTTGTCACACTTGCTGCGTTTTCTGATGGGATTTCCACCATTTCCGGTGTACACCGACTTAAAAACAAAGAAAGCGATCGCGGAATCGTGCTTCAACAAGAATTTGGAAAGTTGGGTTTGATCATTGAGTTGGTGAACGATGAAATGATTATTCATGGAGGAACAAAATTGATCCCAACGGAAGTGGATTCCCACAACGACCACCGAATTGCGATGTGTTTGGCAATCGCAGCCACGAAATTAGACGGCGAAATGACCATTGCAGGAGCCGAAGCCGTTTCGAAAAGTTACCCGAGTTTTTGGGAAGATCTAGCACTGCTTTCAAAATTTTAGCACCTTATTTGCGTTTTTCATCAAATAAAGTTAGCTTGACCCATAACTTAAGATCAAAAC
>JBFYPU010000179.1:0-4514 GCA_041303175.1 Crocinitomicaceae bacterium
CATTCCACGATTATATACAGAGAAGACGGTATACTTGAACTACATGCCAAGGATGATCATCTTTATTCAGTTAGTGATGTAAAGGAGAATGTTCAGGCCTTTGGAGATTTGACAGCAAAACAAAAAGTTCCTGTTTTAATAATAGGTGGTTCATTTACGTCATTGGATAAAGAAACAAGAGGTTTTATGGCTTCAGAAGAATCATTGAAATATTCGATTGCAGAAGCATTTTATTTAACGTCACTTCCTCAAAAAATACTCATCAATTTTTACATCAAGTTTGATAGACCCTTGGTGCCAACTAAAGTTTTTACGAGTAAGGAGAAAGCCAATGAATGGTTGAAGGGTTTTTTGTAAGTAAACTTCTTTACTCCTTTTAAACAAGTCTAAACAAAAAAAAGGAAGCAAAATGCCTCCTTTTTTTATATCCTAAGTAATCGTTCTTACTTATAAGTCATTGAGATCCCTTCATCCAAAGCGTAAACAACGGAGAGTTTTCCTTTCTTTTTTACCTTGCACTGAATTTCATCAAATGCATCAATGCTGTAATTGTTCTCGACTTTATTCTCCTCCCATGTCCCTTCATACAAGACCCAATTCACAATCTTAATGGTGTGCTGTCCGCGTGGAACCTTCATTGTAAATTTGATCGCTTTCGATTCAAGTCGCTCTTCTGTAACCATTAGCTCCTTTCCATCTACATACAACACATCGCGCGTAACATGATCGTAACCCTCCTCAATGTCTTCAAACGAAATCGTCACGGTGATCACACCATCTTGACCGATCGCCAATCCAGAAAGCCCCAGGAACAACACTAAAAATAAACCTTTCATATTCTTTCATTTTATCGGTGTTAAATATATTGCTTTTTTTCGGTGAGCAGCATTTCATGGGTGAATTTTCAGTAGAGATTTTTCAATCAAATGACAGCTTTATACGCTCATCAAACTCCTTAATGACTGTGCAACACACCATACTTTAAATGTGTTAACAAATTTTTGATTGAAAATGTGGGTTTAAATGGGACTGCAACGTACCTTCGTGGGTCTATGGAAATTTTAATTATTATTTTACTCACTTTGCTGAACAGTTTCTTTTCGCTTTCAGAAATTGCGTTGGTCTCGGTTAAGAAAAGTAGAATGCAACAACTTGCATCGAAAGGGAGTACTAGAGCTCAAACTGTACTGAATTTACTTGACAATCCAGAAAATTTTCTTTCTTCGGTTCAAGTTGGAATTACGCTAATTGGTATTATTTCAGGAGCATACGGGGGAGCAACATTAACTGATGATATGGAAGGACTTCTATCACAGTTGGGAATTTTTGGAGCATACACCCATTCAATTTCTTTGGTTCTGGTGATTGGAAGTATCACTTATTTTTCAATTGTTGTTGGAGAATTAGTACCAAAGACCATAGCGATGAATAATGCAGAAAGTATTGCATTATTTACGGTACCAATCATTAAGTATTTTACGTATGCTACCTATCCTTTTGTGAAACTCCTTTCTATTTCTACGAAATTCATTTTGCGAATATTCGGTACAAAAGATAATGATGGTGATCATATAAGCGAAGAAGAGCTTATTTTTCTATTGAAAAATGCAAGTAAATCGGGTGTCCTGGAACGTGAAGAAAGTGAAGTGCATCAAAATATTTTCATGTTTTCTGATCAGACCGCAAAATCGTTGATGGTGCATAATTCAGAAGTCGATTGGGTCAATTCGACTTGGAGTACAGCAGAAATATTTAACCATATTGTCCAAAGCAATCATTCAAAGTTTATCGTAGGTGAAGGCTACGTCGATAAAGTGATTGGTGTAATTCGGGTGAAGGATTTTTTAGAGAATTATACAAAACCCGATTTTAGTATTGAAGACATAATGGATAAACCCTTCTTTATTAGCCAAAATATGCCCGCCTTCAATATTCTGACAACTTTCAAGCAAACCAAACAATATATAGGATGCGTATCGGATGAATATGGCGGTTTTATTGGAATTATCACCCTTCACGATTTAGTCGAAGGAATCATAGGAGAATTACCTGAAGAGGAAGATGACGCAACAGAAAGAATCGTTCATCGTGAAGATGGATCTTATTTGATGGATGGAAAAACAACGTTGTTTGAGTTAAACAAATACTTCCAAAAGGAAATTATTGAACAAAAGCATCACCATTATACAACCATAGCAGGTTTCTTTTTAGATAAGCTCAAGGCTCTGCCAAAAGTGGGAGATCGAATCGAGCATGAAAACATTTCTTTGGAAATTGTAGATATTGATGGCCGAAGAATAGATAAAGTACTATTCACTTTTTTGGATCAATCAATTGATTAATGGTCATGAACTACCTTGAGCCAAGAGCGAGCACTGCTCGTGAAGAGCGAGTGTCGGACGGGAAGTCCGAAAACACTCGCGAAGGTTTCGTTCGAAACCCGACGGCACTGAAAATCCTAGAATGAGCATAAAAAAACAAAACCCCGATGCATTGGAACATCGAGGTTTCTAATAGGTGTGGAGTCGGAGGGTTTCGAACCCTCGTCCAAACGACGAGCAATTAAGCTTTCTACATGTTTAGTTTTTGATTAATTTTCATCGAATTCCCGGACAAAAACACCCAATAAATTCGCCTATCTTCTGAGTTTCACACCGACTTAGAAGCGTCATCGGTACTATCCTAAAAAAAATGGTCCTTCTTGATCCCTATTTATTAGGCGGAAACGTGGGAGAAGGAACTTGTCTGTGTACTATTATTCCACTAGATTAAGCCAATTAACTATCAGTTAATTAAGCAGCAAGTCTGTATGACGTGTTGTCAATTATGGTTCGAGGCAAATGATTAACGAGCTTCACCACAAGGCTCGACATGCTTACACTCAACAACTTCTATCGCTGTCAAATCCAATACGACCCCAAAGAACTAATGCAAAGATAGCAATAATCGTTCCGAGCTGTCCATAATTTTTTACAAATAAATTGATGGTCGATCTACGAATCGAGAGAATGGTGGAAAGAGTAGGGCGTTCCCACCTGCCGAAGACGGACAGGCGGTCGTGTATTCCGCTGTATATCAGTCCGTCAGCGGACGGACTGATGATGCCGCTGCACCCACTAACGCGAAAGCTTATACTTAACGTTTCACCCATTTTTGGGCGGCCGACATTCCATTTACAGAAATCCAGTACATTCCTGCTGTAAGTTCCGATAAATCAACTTCAATTCCAGTTGAATTCCCAACCAATCGACGAATTATTTTCCCGCAATTGTCTGTGATTGTAGCGTTTTCAATGCCATCAATGCGCAACAGTCCATCACTCGGATTCGGAAAAGCCACCCAGTTATCCGTTGAATTTCCTTCGTCCAAAGAAGCGACACAGACAATTTGTTCACGTTCATAAGTCACAATAGCTCCGTTTACATCTGCCACCAAAGAATCTCCGCACAAAAAAGTCAGGGAGTTGGAATTGTTTTTGAGGAAATAATCGAAGAATGCTGTCGTGTATCGATTTGTTAGGCGTTGCTGTTGTGCGCGCGTTATAGATCCCGCTGAAGAAACCAAATCGCAAATGGTGTTGGCGTCCGTGAATTTGCAATGCGAACCACCTGTAAGACTCACGTGTATTTTTGGCCCCGTTGAAGCGTCGTACATCAATTCTTGATTGGTTGCAGGAGGCGCGGTGTTGTCTTCGCTACCGCTAATCACCATGAATGGACCCGCATACGTTCCCAAAGCCGACACCGCTGAGGGACTTGTCTCAGCTGCCGCTAATCCACAAATCGCATCAATTTCTGAAAATTCATTGGGCACCAAAAAACTCGCTCCACCACCCATCGAGTGACCGTAAACGCCCGATTCGGGTGCGATCATGTTGAAAAAATCCGACAAGGGTTCTGTGTCTTGACTTTGAACATAGACGATACACGCCGCCAATTCTCGCGCATATTCTTGGTGGTCAACATTGAAGCCAAGTTGAACAGAGGGGGAGATCACGATATAACCGTGCGAGGCTAAATGGGAACAGAGAATTCCATAATCCAAATGTCCCAAGTTGAAACCATGACCAAAAGCGATTGTTGGAAAGACTCCATTTGCAGGATTTTGATTTAAACCGGACACGTTCGCCGGGTAATACATTCGGGCACTGACGGTTGGAGTTGCGAGGCTGATATCCGTAAACGTCACATCGCGGTAACCAACTTGGAAAGGACCAGGCGCGGCTTGAGCGGACACGAAGTTGGGTAAAAACAATAGAAATAGGAGGGGAAGAAAGCGTTTCATACAGTAGATTTTGCACAAATATACATTGTAACGACGGATTGCAATCCGTCGAGACCTAGATAATCTACGCCTCAGCTTCTTGCATTTGCGCACTTTTGCTGCGTCGGTACAAAAAAGAATTGAAAATGCTACGTTTCGCAAAACGATACGGCTTGTCTGAATTCACCAACTTCGCATAAACGTTGTGATTCACACCAAAATACTCGTAGGTTGTTCCGTCTGTGAAGGTG
>JBFYPU010000180.1:0-11166 GCA_041303175.1 Crocinitomicaceae bacterium
GCGAATGTCTGTGGTGGGTGGTGTCCGTGGAGACTACCACAACATCTATGGATTTCAGTATGCACCGCGCCTTCACATGAAGTACTCGGTCACAGAACGCCTTGATCTTCGTGGAACCATTGGCAAAGGTTGGCGCGTTCCCAATTACATGATCGATAATATCTCCTTGTTGGCGACAGGTCGAAGTTGGATTGCTCCCGATACCGTAACGCCCGAAATATCATGGAATGTTGGTGGAAGCATTGTTCAAGGATTCAAACTATGGAAAAAAGCAGGATCCATTACCATCGATTTTTACCACACCCAATTCGAAAACCAAATGATCGTGGATCGGGACGAAAACTCAAATGCTGTCGTCTTTCAATCGTTAGCGGGAACATCGTATTCCAACAGTTTTCAAACCGAGTTCGCTTATGGAATTGGCAAGCAGATCGATTTTCGCATCGCCTATAAATACTTGGATGTAAAGGCTGAATATGGTGGAATTCTTCAGCAGAACGTCATGGTTCCAACGCACCGCGGCTTCTTCAATATTGCCTATTTAACGCGCAACAAACGCTGGTCTGCCGATGCCACACTTTCCGTTTTTGGTCCCTCACGATTGCCTCAAAATGAATTACCAGGCGGAGAACTATCAACGGACAATGAAAGCCCAGCCTATCCGATAATGAATGCGCAAATCACGCACGTTTTTCGAGCATGGGAATTTTACCTAGGTGCAGAAAATTTACTAAATTACGTCCAACGAAACCCAATTATTGATGCGCAAAATCCATTCAGCTCTACCTTCGACGCAACCCGTGTTTGGGGACCCGTCATGGGAGTGAATATCTATGCTGGATTCCGATTTTCAATCAATCAGAAGAAAATAGAAACAGAATAACACAAAATAAATTACAATGAAACACATTATTATAATACTGGCACTCGGTTTTTTTACACCGACAGCCTTTTCACAAGAGTTGAAAAAAGTAGAAGAAGTCACGATGCAAACATCAGCCATTTGTGACGATTGCAAAGGTCGAATTGAAGGCGCATTGAACTACATGAAAGGCGTGAAATTCGCCGAACTCGATAACGAAACCAAAATGGTCACCATTCGCTACAAAACCAAAAAAGTATCTCTTGCCGCCATCAAAGCGAAAATTTCCGAAACAGGCTACGATGCCGATGAGGTAAAAGCACAAACCGCGGCAGTTGACCTTTTGCCAGCTTGCTGTAAGCCGAATGTGAAACCTCATTAAATGAATATGCGAGACGTTGGCGCAGAGTCGTTCTGTGTCAACGTTTTTCTAAAAATCCGTAAGTTTGACAGCAGATAACTGTTGAAACACACTTAATTGTTCATACAGGAAGTCCACATGTAAGCAAAGAACCGATGAAATTGCTCCTTCTTTCTGATTTGAATTCCATCCACACTAAAAAATGGGTGCGGAGCCTTTCGGAAAATGGAATCGAACTCTTCGTGTTTGGGATCGACACCTTGAAAAGTGATTATTACGCTCAATTCGAGAATGTTACAGTCCACTCCGCGAGCATCCAAGTAGGCGCAAGTAGCAAATTTTCCTATCTGAGTTCTCGAAAAGCGCTCAAGCAGGTTTACCGCCAATTTCAACCAGACATCGTGCACGCGCATTACGCCACAAGTTACGGATTGCTCGGGTCATTTTTGCACCACAAGCCCTATTTTATCTCTGTTTGGGGAGCGGATATTTTCGATTTCCCACAAGAATCGTGGATCAAAAAAGCCATAATCAAACGAAATTTGAGAAAGGCAGACGTCATTTGCTCCACTAGTGAAGTGATGGCGCTTGAAACAAAAAAATACACCCAAAAAACGGTGAACGTCGTCCCTTTTGGTGTGGATATTGATCAATTCGTGTCCACCGAGAAACCCATCGACCCAAACGCAATCGTTTTTGGAATCGTGAAAACGCTCGAAGATAAATACGGCATCTCCTACCTCATTGACGCCTTTGATTTGCTCACAAAACAAGATCCAACGAAACACCATCAACTGCTCATTGTGGGTGGCGGCTCCAAAGAACTGGATCTCAAACAACAGGTTCAAGAACTGCATCTCGAAGAAAAAACCCATTTCGTGGGACCTGTCAATCACGATGAAGTTGTTGATTATTTCAATAAAATGGACGTGGTGGTCATTCCATCCATTCTCCAAAGTGAAAGTTTTGGTGTCGCAGCCGTGGAAGCATCATCCTGTAAAAAACCGGTCATCGTTTCCAATGTCGGTGGCTTGCCCGAAGTCATCAATAACCACCAAACAGGACTGGTTGCTGAACCCAAAAATGCGCACGACCTCTTTGAAAAAATGAGCTACCTGGCGCAAAACCCAGATAAAATTGTGGAATTTGGCGAAGCAGGTAGAAAAAACGTCATCCAAAAATATGTTTGGAAAGAAAACGTGCAAACCATGATAGAGTTGTATAATAAATTGCTGTAAGCACGCATTGCAATGCTTGCCGACAGCTATCTTTGCGAACGATGAAACAAACAATCAACGTATTTCTTCTCGTTTTTGTAACCTGTTTTGGGTTTCAATCAATGGCGCAGAAGTTTGTTTCGGTGGATTCGGTTCTTCATGTAGACCGGCTCAGCTTTACTGAATGGAAAAGCAACTACGAAGTGATCAAATTGGGCGACTCGACAGAGCTTGAAATTCCCTATGTTTCATTTCCTAAGAATCAAGCGACAACAATTGGTTACGTGTGGGGAAACATGTCCTTGGCCGAACGTAGAACCGTCGATTTCATACTCAATGGAGAACGCATAAACATTTCAGCGAAATCCATTGCCTCCGACACCGCATTACTCGAAATTCCAGCCATGTTGGAAGATTTTATCCTCGAAGCGAGGTTAGCGAATGGAGACCTTTTTGCACAATTTAATGGTGCAGTGTATGAGTATCAAGCTGTAGACGTCCACATTATTCCGCTCGTGCGTACGAATCTTGACCCGGATGCAATGTCGAGATATCTCAACAAAGTGTTTGGACAGGCACAATTGAAAATCAACGTAGACATCGAACCACTTTTCAAAAGTGAGTTTTATGCCAACAATGAACGCTTGGACAACCCAAGTGAAGATCGTGATCGCTATACAGATCGCATGCACGAAATTCGCGACGATTATTTTGATTCGCACCCAAAAGCTAACAAATCAGCGTACTATGTATTTTTGGTAGCGGGTTATGTGAATGAAGAAATTGAAGGCCACACGGTGCTTAACAAGTCAATTTCATTCGTGAAAGTGGGGGTTGAGAACCTTCGGAGGACGGTTGCCCACGAATTGGGCGCGAGCATAGGTGCCTTGCAAGACACTTGGATCAACGGAGGACCAGCTCTTGGTTCAACTATGAATTTAATGGACAACGGAAAAGGATTCAAGCTCAACCACATCCAGTGGGAGTTGCTTCACAGAAACTGTCATTCCTACTCACTTTACGATGATTACGAGGATGTGCGCACTTCCGGTGGATTGATTGCCTACTATTTTTGGGAAGAAAACAACCACGGCGAGATCATCTCCAAGAACGGGAAATTGTTCGCGGCAGTCAAAACACCCTTCAAACGGAACCATTTTTCCTACTTTCAAAACATCACAAATGTTTTTTTCAAACCACTTTTCAGTGTGTTGTCTTATCGGATCAATTCGATGCACTTTATTGCATTGATCTTGTTGGTTTTTGGATATGTATTGGCCCGAAAGAAGTTTCTCTCCCGCTTCAAAAGTCGTTCGCGATGGATCAAGTTTGGTCTCAATTTCACCCTGTTTCTTACACTGCTCTTCGTTTTATTTGAGTCCTTTTTCTTGGTGAACAGAGGCTACCGACTCTTCGAAATGAGCGGGGGGGAAGTGACCACGATGCAGCACGCTAGCCTCAACGACATGAAAGGCGCCATCACCAACGGCATCAAACCTGATGTACTCGCGGAGGACCACATCGGATCAGAAATTTTTGTCAAGAAAGGAGGGAAATGGTTGCTCAAACGCCGTAAAAATGTGCTCTATTTCAATCAATATGTGCGTGCAGGGCAAATTCGCTACAAATTCATAAAAGATTCTGACTCACTCGTGCTTTCTACCAAAGGATTCGCGGAAAAAGCGGAAAGCCACTACGTCGTAATCAATTACCTCGACAAGAAGGAAAAACGACCAAAACAGCGGGTGTTCAATCACCTACGGGTTGAAATCACCCACAAGCTGAAACTCAAAAACCCTTCAAAACGCATCCTGCTTTTTGTGAACGGATATCGTCCAACGGCCACTGGAATTTCCTTCGAAGCCACCTTTGACTCCATTCAGAAGAAGGGATTGGAGAACGAGAATTCCAACAATTTGATTTACGAAGTGGATCGCTACAACTATTGGGAACCGTGGAACGAGATCAACAAACAATTTGCAGCACGCATCAACCCGTCAGACACTTATTATGCCGATGGACATTTCTCCGTTGAGACGTCCAACCACCGTAGCTTGGTGGAGTTCACCTCACTTTCCCAAAATTATCCCGAGCGCTGCAAGAATCCAAAGAACCATGTGTGTCAGGAATACGATGGCGATCTGACCTATAAACTATTTGAATTAGAGCCTAACGTAAAAGGCTTCGAAGAGCGCAAAAAGAACGGACGCATTGCCGGTAGAAATCTCTATCAAATGTTCAATGAAATTCCCAACAAATCAAATGACGATACGCTGTTCATTGTAGCACATTCGATGGGGTATGCTTATTCCTTGGGTATTATCGAGGAGTTGAGAGGTAAAATAAACTTTGGTGGATTCTACATCATTGCGCCAGAAAACGGCATTTCGGGAACGCTCCGAATGAGTGAATGGGACGAAGTGTGGCAATATGGAAGTGATTTTGATCGCTACAAAATTAAAAGCCCGTGCCTGCTCGATGGCATTGCACCACAAACCAAAGTGGGTGGATTGAGCCCCAGTAATCGCACGTTTATTCCAAACAATTTATACGAAAAGATGGGGTTTTTCGATTCGCACTTCGTTGGCTATTACACCTGGATTTTTGACATTCCAAAAGGAGCTGTGGGCGCGATCAAGCAACGGTAATTCTAACGGATCTGCTTCAATTCCAACCGGCGATATTCACCCGTCAATGCATTGTAATTCACCAAATCAACCCGGTTAACTCCCAAACGTTCGATCTGAAATTCAACGAAGGTGTTGTTCCAACCATTCATGGATGAAACCAAAATCGACTCGCCATCCTCACTCACGTTATAGCTTCCATTGATCGTTTGATCTTGATCGAAATCGTGCACGGAATAATCGCAAAAATCTTGCTTTCGCTGCTTGCAGTATTCGAAGTGAAACACCATGTTGGGCTCCACCTCACCAAAATTCACAATTTCAGCGCGGAGAACTGTCCATTTCCCCTCCAGTCGATTCACGACGCGTTGCTCCTTTGAACAGCCCACAAGCACGATCAACGCAACGATTATAGTATAGATTCCTGTTTTCATAATCCTTCCCCCTGCAATTATTATTCCAATCAAGATTCCTAGAAAACAACTTTATTTTACTAATTTCGCGCTCTATTATTATTAAAAGCATTTACTATGTCATACTTGTTTACCTCTGAATCCGTATCAGAAGGGCATCCAGATAAAGTTTCCGATCAAATTTCGGACGCGTTAATTGATAATTTCTTGGCGTTTGATCCAAGCTCAAAAGTGGCGTGCGAAACCTTGGTAACAACAGGTTTGGTGGTGCTTGCAGGTGAGGTGAAAACAACTACTTATCTTGACGTTCAAAAAATTGCACGTGAAACAATCCGTAAAATTGGATACACAAAGTCGGAATACATGTTCGACGCCAATTCATGTGGGATTTTGTCGGCAATTCACGAACAGTCGGCAGACATCAATCAAGGGGTTGAACGATCAAATCCAGAAGAGCAAGGAGCAGGAGATCAAGGGATGATGTTCGGTTATGCAACCAAAGAAACAGAAAATTACATGCCATTGGCATTGGATTTGGCACACAAGATTTTGATCGAAATGTCAGAAATCCGCAACAACGAACTCGATTTGATTCCGTATTTGCGCCCTGATGCGAAATCGCAAGTGACAATTGAATATTCAGACGATAACGTTCCGCAACGCATTGATACAATCGTGGTTTCTACGCAACACGATGACTTCTCAACGGAAGCAGAAATGTTGGCGAAAATCAAAAAGGATATCATCGAAATCGTCGTTCCACGTGTAAAAGCGAAATTGCCAGCGAACCTTCAAGCATTGTTCGATAGCAACATTCAATACCACATCAACCCAACTGGAATCTTCGTAATTGGAGGACCACACGGAGATACAGGATTGACAGGCCGTAAAATCATCGTGGATACTTACGGTGGAAAAGGTGCGCACGGTGGAGGTGCATTCTCAGGAAAAGATCCTTCAAAAGTAGACCGTTCTGCTGCATACGCAACGCGTCACATCGCCAAAAATATGGTGGCAGCAGGTGTTTGCGATGAAATTTTGGTGCAAGTGTCTTACGCCATTGGTGTGGCTGAACCATGTGGAATCTTTGTGGATACCTACGGTACAGCGAATGTTGGCTTGACAGACGGAGAAATCGCTAAGAAAGTTTCTGAAATCTTCGATATGCGTCCTTACTTCATTGAAACACGTTTGAAATTGAGAAATCCAATCTATTCAGAAACGGCTGCTTACGGTCACATGGGTAGAAAATCCGAAATCGTTACCAAAACCTTCACAGCACCAGACGGTTCATCCGTTACACGCGAAGTGGAATTGTTTACGTGGGAAAAATTGGATTATGTAGATAAAGTAAAAGCAGCATTCGGGTTGTAAAATCAAAAGCTGATCTAAATAAATTGAATGCTTCGGGAATTTCTCGGAGCATTTTTTTTTGATATCGATCTTATTTTGGCTTCCTTCGGGCACTCAGCTGTCAAAGTGCAATCTTGGTCACTAAGTACACGGCCACTGAGCGCAGTCGAAGTGGTCGAAGTGCAATCATTCCATCACCTAATCAATAAATTTCAACACTCAATCCATCCAAAATAACCGTTCATACTTTTTTTATCTCAATCTTAAACTTTCTGCTTTAGCTTTATCTTCACTAAATAGACAATTATGAAAATAGTAGCAGCAGCAATCGCCCTAATGATTTCAGTGGCGGGAATTGGACAAGAAACGGTTAGCACGATTTTAGACAAATACTTTGAAAACATTGGTGGACGCGATGCTTTCAGAGATTTGAAAGGTCAAAAAATGACCGCCGTAATAGAGGCGCAAGGAATGAAAATTCCAACGGAAGTATATGTAATGGCGGACGGAAAGCAAATGACACGCATGGAAGTGATGGGCATGAGCTTCGTTCAGGATGCGTTTGATGGTGAAACAGCGTGGTCTACAAATTTCATGACGCAAAAAGCAGAAAAATCGGAAGCCGAGCAGTCTGAAAACATGAAACGTTCGATGGGCGAATATCCATCATCCTTATTGGATTACGAGGAGAGAGGCTTCACCGTTGAATTGATGGAGGACGAAACAGTGGACGGCGTTGATTGTTACAAATTAAAAGTGACGAAAAAACCTGCACTAATGGATGGCAAAGAGATGGAAAACATTGAATATTTCTTTATGGATAAAGAGAGCTTTGTTCCCGTGCAAACAACAAGTACAATGTTCTCCGGCCCTGGCAAAGGATCAGTGGTCATCACGACGTATAGCGATTATCAAGAAGTGGATGGAATGTATTTCCCTTTCTCACTGTCGTTCAAAGGTGAAGGAGACGCGGAAGGACAAGCCATCGAATTTGACACGGTAGAATTGAACCCTACGTTGGAAGAAGGATTTTTCGCCTTTCCTGCTGAGTAGTAGCATACAAACCTAAACGAAAAAGTCATGTTGAAACACGTAGTAACTGCTTGTGTAATGGTCGCTTCTGCGTCCGTTTTTGGGCAAACTGTATCCGATTTAACCGGTGATGATCTCTTTGGAGGAATTCGCGCTCGACACATTGGACCTGCATTGATGAGTGGGCGCGTGAGCGATATCGAGGGGCACCCAACCAACAAAAAAACCATCTACATCGGCACAGCTGGAGGTGGGGTGTGGAAATCCATCGACGGTGGTGTGATCTTCAATCCAATTTTCGATAAATACTGCCAATCCATCGGAACGGTAGCCATCGATCCGCAAAACCCCGATCAAACGATTTGGGTGGGAACAGGTGAAATTTGGACCCGAAACAGTACTTCTGTTGGTGACGGAATTTACAAATCCGATGACGGTGGAAACAACTGGAAAAAAATGGGCTTGGAGAAATCCGAACGGATTAGCTCCATTCAAATTCATCCGAAGGATAGCAAAACCATATTTGTAGGTGTGCTCGGTGCACTTTGGGGCGATAGCGAAGAGCGTGGAGTCTACAAAACAACGGACGGCGGCACAACATGGACAAAAATCTTCTACGTCGACCAAAAAACGGGCTGTTCGGAATTGTTCATGGATCCAACAAATCCCGATGTGATGTACGCTTCCTTTTGGGAACACCGAAGAACGGCGTGGTCGTTCAGCTCGGGTGGAACGCAAAGCGCACTGTACAAAACGACAGATGGAGGTAAAACCTGGAACAAAATTCACAATGGATTTCCAGTAGGACAATTGGGTCGAATCGCTTTGGCCATTGCGCCATCGTCTCCCAAAACTCTCTACGCAGTTGTGGAAGCCGAAGACCCAACCAAAAGTGGGATGTACCGTTCCAATGATGGCGGCGCTTCGTGGAAATTGACCAATACGGATTTCGGTTTAGTCGTTCGCCCGTTCTATTTTTCACGCGTTGTCGTGCACCCAACGAATCCAGATTTGGTCGCAAAGGCAGGTCTGTTTGGCTCAATCAGTCGAGACGGTGGAAATACCTTCAAGGGCTTAGGAGCCATGCACCCCGACATTCACGATATTTGGTTTGACATTTCCGATCCCGATAAATTGTTCGCCGCAACCGATGGAGGTTTGTACCGTTCACTCAACACAGGCGAAACAATGGAAATGATTGAAAATTTGCCATTGAGTCAGTTTTATCACGTGTCGATTGACAACCAAGAACCTTACAACATTTACGGTGGATTGCAAGACAATGGAAGTTGGTTTGGTCCGTCATCCAGCCCAGGTGGAGTGGAAGCGAGAGATTGGGAAGTGATAGGCGTGGGAGACGGTTTCCGCGTGTATCCGCATCCAACGCAACCGCACATAATGTATTCTGAGATGCAAGGCGCAGAAGCGATTTGGCGTTACGATAACAACTTGCGTCAAACGAAAGTGATCACACCATTTCCAGTAAAAGGTGAACCCAAACTTCGTTTCAATTGGAACGCTCCGATAACCACTTCTGCGAATATGCCCGACCGTTTATATGTAGGAAGTCAGTTCTTGCACATGTCAAACGACAAAGGCGACACGTGGACGAAAATTTCTCCAGATTTGACAACAAACGATCCGAAAAAGCAAAATCAAGCGGAATCAGGTGGACTCTCCAAAGACAATTCAGGTGCCGAAAACCATTGCACCATTTTCACCATTGCAGAATCGACGTTGGATCAACAAGTTATTTGGGTGGGAACGGATGATGGAAATGTACAAGTCACGCGAGACGGTGGAAAAACATGGAACAACGTTACTGCTGGATTGATCGCAGCAAAATTGCCAGTCAACACATGGTGCTACCACATCGAAGCGAGTGTTTTTGACAAAGGAACAGCGTATGCCGTGTTTGATGGTCACACGAAAAATGATGGCGCGACGTATTGCTACAAAACAACCGATTTCGGAAAAACGTGGACCTCGCTCATCAACAATAATGTTTACGGATTTGCGCGTTCTTTCCAAGAAGATTTGAAAAACCCAAATTTGGTGTACCTCGGGACAGAATTTGGCTTGTACATTTCCATTGACGCAGGAAAAAACTGGATGAAGTTTGAAAACAACATGCCATCAACGGCTGTACATTATCTCGAAATGCATCCAAAAACACATGATTTAATTATGGGAACGCACGGACGTGGAATCATCATCATCGACGATCTTTCTCCGTTGCGACAAATTTCCAACGAGATGATTAACGCCGAAGTTCACTTTATGGACATGTCAACGTTCTACATGAACGAGGAAAGTACCTTTGGTGGAACGAGTGGTGAAACGCAATTTGTAGGAGAGAATCCATCGACGGGAGCACGCATTGCCTATTATATGGCGAAAAGACACACCTTCGGGAAAATGCGCATGACCATCTTGGATAAAAATGGGAACTACGTAACAAGCCTTTCCCCCGGAAAGCAAAAAGGTCTCAATTTTGTCTCTTGGGCATTCAATGGATCTGCTCCAAAAACGGCTAGCGGAAAAACCTTCGCACAAAGTGGCGCATTTGCACCCCGCGTGGAAGCTGGAACCTATACCGTAGTCATCGAAAAAGGAAAAGAAACCTTTAAAACGACGATTGATGTGGCCTATCCAAAAAATTCCGTGTACACGCTCGCAGAACGCAAATTGCAGGAATCTGCTACTCGAGAATTGTTTGACATGAATGAAGAACTCGCCTACATTGTGTATCAATTGGAAGAATGGACCAAACACGCAAATGACCAAGCGAAAGCACAACCAAAATTGGCGAAAGTGGCGACGAAAGTGGCAACGACAATGGAAGCTTTGCGCGCAGAGCTTGTGATCACGACAGGCGACAACTACGTCGGAAGAGCGGAAAACAAACTTCGTGAAGACCTTGGCGAAATCTATGTTACCATTGGTGGAAACGTGGGACCGCCAACCGCTTCACAACTCGAAGGCGTCGCGTTGATCAAAGAACAAATGCAGGAAGCACGAAATAAAATGGAGGCAATTCGATCTGGTGACTTGAAAAAATACCAAGACCAATTAACGAAGTTGGCGATTGAAGCACCGAAATTGCAAGAATTTAAAGAGTTCGTGTTAAAGGATTAAGCAAGTTGCTGTTCTTAGCAGAATGATCTATTAAAGAAGAGAAACCCAGACGATCGCGTTTGGGTTTTTTTGTGACTTTTGGTGAAAAAAATCAATAAGTGCGATTACTTTTTGAAGAAACGGACATTATAGCATAAACCCATTAATGTGCGCGTTATGAAAG
>JBFYPU010000181.1:0-8778 GCA_041303175.1 Crocinitomicaceae bacterium
GTATCACCGTCAATTATTTCTTTGGTCGTAGGATTTTTGCAGCGAAGACTGATCTCCGAAAGAAGTGGATTGTCGCCTTTTCCGCAATTTTCAATTTATTAATTCTAGGTTACTTCAAATATGCCATCTTTTTCACAGAATCGTTTAACGAAATGTTCCATACCGATTATGAAGCCGTCAATCACTTCATTCAGTATGGAAAGTCGTGGTTTGGTGAAGAAATGTTTGCAAGCCCTGCACCTTCATTGATGAATCAAATCATCTTACCTGTAGGCGTTTCCTTTTTCACCTTTCAGAACATTAGTTATGTCGTAGACATTTACCGAAAGGAAATTGAGCCGGTGAAGAACTTTTTTCATTACACTTTTTTCGTTTCGTTTTTCCCGCAGTTGGTGATGGGTCCAATTGTTCGTGCCCGCGACTTTATTCCGCAGATCAGTCAGCCATTTGTTTTGAAGCGTGACGATTTCAGCTGGTCGATCATTCAAATTGTGAAAGGTTTGGTGAAGAAGATCGTGATCGCCGATTTCTTGGTCGTTCACTTCATTAGTCGAATCACCGAAAGTCCAGAGGCTTATCCCGGCTATGTGAGTGTGCTTGCCATGTGGGCGTATTCCTTGCACATTTATGCGGATTTTTCGGGTTATACGGATATTGCCATCGGTCTGTCGCGCTTGATGGGATTTGAACTCAAAGAAAATTTCCGATCACCCTACAAAGCCATCAATGTGGCGGATTTTTGGCGACGTTGGCACATGTCCCTCGGTTCTTGGCTGAAAGATTATCTGTACATTCCTTTGGGAGGAAATAAGGGAGGAAGCATTGGTTCATACATTGCGATTCTGTTCATTTTCGTCTTCTTGATTTTCATAACAGGCTGGTATGATTTGGTCTACATCTACGGCGGCTTGACGATTTTGTACGTTGCGGGTATGTTGATATTCAAAAATTTCAAGCAGTATGTCCATCGCGATTTGAACCTTTTGATCACCATGGTGATTGGTGGTTTATGGCATGGACCAAGTGAGAATTTTGTCATTTGGGGTGTGATGAATGGTGTCGCATTGATCATTTACAAGTATTGGAAACAGATCAGTCCTTACGAGAACAAATCAAATTTTTTCGTTCATTTTTGGAAGATCTTCATTACCTTCAATTTTATTACCTTCACCCGAATTTGGTTCAAATTGGAAGAGGACGGAGCACCAAACGTGATGATCAACCAAATGTGGAATCACTTTAACTTTACATGGGACGGCTTCTTGGTCGTTCTGAAAGCCTATCAAGCGGTGTTTTGGGTCATGCTCTTTGGGTTTGTGGTTCACTGGCTTCCGGATAGATTTAAGCGCATGTATGAAGGCTGGTTTACGCGGATGCCATTGCCGCTTCAAGCGATTTCTGTTGCGGTCATTCTGGTACTCATGTATCAAGCCATTTCAAGTGAAGCACCTCCGTTTGTATATTTGATGTTCTAATCGTACTTTACGCTAAATTCGATTATATGCGCATTGTTTTTTTGTTGTTCACGTTGATTTTTGGTCTTGCATTGCTTTCATGCAGCAATGACGGAAGTGCTGATTCCTTAAAAGCGAAGGAATTGGATTTGAATAAACGGGAATTGGAACTTCGAAGAATGGAGCGCGATCAAAAAAAAGAACAGGATTCAGGACAAAAGCAGCAATTGGAAGCGTTGAAATGGGATTTTTACTACAACGGGCGTTTTGAGTTTTGTGCGGATTATCCTGCCAATTTTCTTCGTCCACAGGGCGAGTCGCAAAACAACGATGGAAATGTGTTTACCACCGCAAATGGCTCAAGTGAAATGCGTGCCTCTGGAATGTATAATGTGCTCGATGAATCCATTACCGAAGCCTTCAAATCCGCTTCAGCGAAAAATGTCTATTACGATTCGGAGCATCAGATTACATACAAAGCGCAAAAAGGCAATTGGTTCGTCATTTCGGGAACCTATTTCGAGAGTATTTTTTATGTGAAAACGATTTTGATAGGTGAAACTTTTTACACCGTTTACTTTGAGTACCACCCATCAGAAAGAAAGCAGTTTGATGAAATTATCAAACGCGTAACAAAGAATTTTCCTGCTTGTTGATTCATTATTTACCCTTTATCGCTTCTTTATGTGATCGTTAGAAGATCTTGAAATTCTGATGATTTCTTGCGTATTAGCAAAGGTGAAAAACTGCAACTACTTCAACAAACTAACGTGCCCGGCGTACTCAAATGCTGATTTTTCGCCATTGTTGTAATTGTTTGGCCACACAGTAAATTTGTACACATAGGAGCCGGATTGAACGATTTCACCCTGATAGCGTCCATCCCAAACGACATCAGTCGCGTCGTGACTAGCGCCAGAGAACACCATTTCTCCCCATCGGTTATAGATCTCCAGCTCGATCCACTTGATATCTGTAGCGAATCCAAAGAACGTTTCGTTGAATCCATCACCATCAGGCGTAAAGGTGTTTGGAGCGTAAAACACAAAAATGGATGGAACAGTGATTACTTGAATTGCGGTATCCAAACATCCGTGCTCAAAATTGTGCGCAACCAGCATCACTTCATACGTTGTTTCTTCGCCATTTGTCTCAAAATTATGAAAGTACGGCAGCATAATATCCGGATCATAGAGATAATCAACCAAATTGTCCATGAACCAAATCGCTTCGTCTGTATTGGATGAAGATTGATTGATAAAGGTGAAATTCGTCGATGTGCCTTGCGAGTAATCATTGGTGTAATAGAATTCCGCATCAACGCTCACGTCGAAAACGATTGCTGTATCTCTGTGCGACCAACATCCTGCCGTGTCTTGATATTGATTGTAAACCGCACCACCAATATCGCCCGCCCAGTCAATGGTTGCCAAATCCGTTCCCTGACCTGAAGTAACGAAGGCGTCACCGTTGTCATTTGTGACCGTCCATTCGTACCAAGGTTGTCCAAGTGGCATTTCAATTTGATAGTCGGCCAAGTCGTAGCATTCCGTGCTGTCGAATAAAATAAGTGGGGCGTCAGGCGTTTTATAGCCTAAGGTATAATGTTCATTGATAAATTCGGTTTCGTTGTATGCGCTTGCGTATGTGTAGTTTGGTTCGAGATAATCCCCGTGATCGTAAACAACACCCCATGTGGGCGAATTCCATTGTGCGACATCGGGATAATAGCCGTCCGATGGGGCATGGCTCGCGAAATCAAGCTGGTAACGATTGGTTGGATTGGCTGAATTAAAGGTGTAAAAATAGCGCGTTTGGATCTTACACAGGGATGTATCTATGTCCGACTCAAACGCATTCACGAGATCAGGAGAATGATGGTGAAATGTGACAATTGCAGTATCACTTTGGTCGCCTGATGTGAGAAGGGCTTTTAATGGTCGGTGCCGAAAAGAACCTTGGCTGGAGCCAGTAGGGATGAGGTTCAGTTCATTTTGCAGGATGAATTTTTTGATGAATCCGTCTTCGTCTGTACTAATTATTCCTTCTGCATTAAATGTTGGGTCAAATGCAATGGCATTCACGTCGGAACTATCCACATAAAGTATTTTATCGTGGACAGCCAACTCACGACTTGTTATGTCCAAAATACTTCGAACGCGAATGTGCTGCGCCTGTTCTTTCCGATCTGTTCCGGTCAATTGAAGGTTCCAAAAGCGTGAAATGCTATCGCCCATAAACCATTGATTCGCACCGTACATTTCAACCATTCCTTCAGAAATCAGAAGTTGTCCATTATTGACCCAATCATTTTCAATTCGATAGTCGCCACTCGAGATGACAATTCCTTGATTTTGGAGTTCAAAATTACCAGGCGTGACATCATCGTAGGTTTGTATGAATCCTTCGTTTTCGAGGATTGAGGTTGCGCCGTCTGTGATGATATCACCAAAAACATGCATTTCCGCATCTTCGGCGATGAACAACACATCGGATTGATTGAATACCGTTGCATTTTGCCCAAAAACAGGCAATGAAATGACAAACGCTATCCAGGTACAGTGCTTCATTGGCTATTCAGCTCCCACGGTAAACGGTTCATATCCAGCAGGAACTTCAAAAATCGATGCATCCAAGGATTGGGCTTCCGCGACTAGATCAATGGTATAGGAACCAGTGTTTTTGTTGACCACCAATTTTTTAGGCAATTTTTTTGAATCCAGCGCATCGAGTAATTCGTAAACGGGATCATTCAAGTATTCCGAGAAACCAGTTAAATCAACCTCCTCCGAACCGAAATATGCGATTGCACTTCCATTATTTGTAACAACGGTGAATCCTTGACACGTCTCTCCATTGATCACCATCGCATCCGTTTGGAGTTGTTTCAGCACCGTCAAGGAATCATTTTTTTCTACTTCACCTGCTTTGAACAAATAATATCCTTTCCGATCAAATTCGACAACATCCATACACAGCTTTAATTCACCCGCACTTCGATTTAGAAGCAAGCGGTAATGATTTGCACCATCGTCACCAATCACAGCGATTTGATTTCCTTTCACGTAAAAATCGAAGGTCGTAACGACGCCGTTTTGCGTTTTTGTGCAATGAATGATTCCTTCGAAGGCCGATGACCAATTCGAAATTGCCAAGAGTGCGAGTACTATGAGGTTTTTTAGTTTCATCTTAAAGTCCGATTTGTCCACGAATGGAAACAGTTTGATAATCGCCATCTTCAATATTTACCGAACCGGATCTTCGAATGGCGAAGCCTCCTTGTCCGGGCGACACATTGAGCAATGCGTTGTAAATAGCATTTGAGATTGAGTTGAGTGCACCGGCTAGCCCAGGAACAGGTACGCAAATGGTACCAATAAATGGAATGTTGATACAAATTTCTAGATAGGTTCCTGTGAAATCAACGGGAACGGCTATGGTTGTTCCTGGTTCTCCAAAATCTCCTCCGCCTCCGCCATTGGCTTTCACGGCAAAAACACCTTGAATTGGACCGAGCGAGAAAGGTTGTACAATTCCTTTACTAACGGCTGCGCCTTCGTCATCATCGTAAAGTGATTCTGCGTCATTACCACTTTCCCACAATCCCAAAATAATGCTGCAAATTCCTTGCGTGTCACCCCCGCCCAATCCGTCAGGCATTCCGCCTCCTCCGCCAGCACCTACTGCTAGACAAACTGTGAATGGACCCAAATTAACGGGTTGAAAAATCCCAACGGTAAGTCCAGCACCTCCTCCCGCGTAGATCATACCGGTGTTGCGAATTTCTACATCACAGCCCAAGACCATTGCATCACCACCAGTTTGTCCATTAACGGTCATTTGAATCGGAGCATCACCTCCTTTTCCGAAAGCAAGTCCACGGTGGATGATTCCCAATTGACACGCAGGATTGATAGCGCCTGTTGTGAATGCAGGGATTGTTGCGTCCATAGAGCGGATGGAGACATTTTCTTCGATGGTTACAACTACACAACTGTTTCCTGTTATACCCGTTGCAGAAAGATCGTAGTTCATTTGATCGCTTGTGATGTTTACAAGATCACACAGTGCGACACTAATCGTAAGTGTTTTCGCAACAATTCGTTCACCGCAATTCGCGAAAATGGTTACGTAATGATCGCCACCGCGTTCAAAAACATTGGTAAGAATATCGATGTTGATCGTGCTTGTTCCCGTCACCGAATATTGGCTGAGTGTTACATCTGTTTCTTCGGTGAAGGTGTGCACAACGGTTAGCTCAACAGGCAACGCTGCTCCTCCAGGTGTTGATTGCGTGATCGTTACAGGTGCCGAGATCGACATGGTAGTCATCCTGTCAATGTTGTAGGTCGCTTGTTGAAAGGCGATGTCCACTTCACAGTCATCACACGTTTTCAAATAGGATGGTATCCAGCACGTTCCACTCCAAAGTTCTTCCTGAAGGAAATCGATGTTGTAAATGATCAATCCAACTGCAGGTGAGGCTATTGCGTCACGCTCAAGCGTTGTTAGACGAGGGACGAGAAGACCTTGATCGTTCGATTCTAGGTGTAAAACGGCCGATGGATCAGGTGTATTTGTGTTGATCCCGACGTTTTTATTTTGTCCAAAAATCGCATGAGAGAGTAGTAGGCTCGTAGCGAAAAGTATAGTTTTCATCGTGTGCATAGCCTTAAATGTACACAAAAAAATCATTTGTGCGTATTATCTTAAATGCAGGCATGGCGAGATTTCTTATGCATAGTTCTATTTAGAACTGCACACGTTATTCCGTGATCTTAACTTGATTGATCGATTTTCTTGACCATTGTTAGAATAGTCGCCAATGCCACTGTTTCTCCAGTTTCATCATATACATCCACTAAAAACTTGACAATTCCTTTCGCGATGTCGTCTTCTGAACGTTTTTCCTGATCAATTTTCTCTTTCACCGTGAATCGAACACCAATCGTAGCCCCTGGATAAACGGGTTTTACGAAGCGTGCTTCTTCGACTCCGTAGTTCAATAGGACAGGGCCTTTTTTAGGATCCACAAACAATCCCGCTGCTTTGGAAAGTATAAAATAACCATGAGCAACGCGTTGTTCAAAGATGGTTCCATCGAGAGACGTGGCATCCATGTGTGCATAGAAATTATCGCCAGAAACGTTTGCGAAATTCACGATATCTGTTTCGGTTACGGTATGTTTATGCGTGAAAACTGTTTCACCGATTACCAATTCTTCAAAATGTTGTCTGAAGACATGGGGATTGGCTTCTGGTTGTGCAGCGCCTACTTGAAATTGCTGAGTGATGTGTGTAATTGTAGAGGGATGACCTTGAATCGAAGTTCGTTGCAAATAATGCAAAATCCCGCGTTTTCCTCCCATTTCTTCGCCACCACCTGCGCGACCAGGACCTCCGTGAGTCAACATAGGCATGGGTGAACCATGTCCAGTACTTTCTTTGGCACATGCTTCATTCAAGACCAAAATTCGTCCGTGCATGCTCGCTGCACCGATGACGTATTCGCGTGCTTCATCGTCGTTTGGAGTAACAATTGATGAAACTAACGATCCTTTTCCCATGCGCGACAATTCAATCGCGTCATCCATGGTCTTGTAGGGCATAATTGTTGAAACGGGACCAAATGCTTCTACTTCGTGAACGTCAGTTTTTGAAAATGGGTCGTCGTTATAGAACAAAATGGGAGAGAAGAACGCACCTTTTTCCTTGTTTCCGCCTGTGATTTCGAAGTGATCCATGTCGCCGAAAACAATTTCTTGAGATTTCGCCAAACGCTCAACGCTCTCACGAACGCGCTCAACTTGAAAACGCGTGGCGAGCGAACCCATGCGCACTCCCTCTTTACTTGGATCGCCAATGACGGTGGATGCAAGTCGTGCAGCAATGCCTTTTTGTACTTCCGACACGAGATGTTCAGGTACAATGATTCTGCGAACTGCGGTACATTTCTGACCTGCCTTGACGGTAATTTCTTTGGTGGTTTCTTTAATAAAGAGATCGAATTCAGCCGTTCCTGGAACAGCATGTTGACCCAATATTGTTGCGTTAAGGGAGTCCGCTTCTAAGTTGAATGAAACACTTTCTTCCACGATGTGTGGCATGGATTTCAATTTCTTCCCAGTGAATGCAGAACCGGTGAAGGTCACAACATCCTCGCTAGACACGTGATCAATGATTCCTCTTCCTAGACCGCATACGAGTTGAAGAGCGCCTTCAGGCAAAATCTTGGAATCGATGATATCACGCACCATCACCTCTGTTAGGAAGCAGGTGTATTCAGAAGGTTTCACGACGGTTGGCACACCTGCCATGAAGTTGACGGCGATTTTTTCGAGCATTCCCCAAATAGGGAAATTGAACGCGTTGATGTGCACAGCAATTCCTTGTTTTGGAACCATGATATGGTGACCAATGAACGTTCCTTCTTTTGAGAGTGCTGCTGCCGAACCATCCACATAATAGGGCAAATCGGGGAATTGACGGCGTAGTGACGCATTAGCGAACAAATTTCCAATTCCACCTTCAATATCAATCCATGAGTCAATTTTTGTGGCTCCTGTCCACGCACTTACTTCATAGTAGTACTGTTTTTTTGTCAGTAAATGCAAGGCAAGTGCTTTGATCATTCGGCCTCTTTCTTGAAAGGTCATCTTGCGCAGTGGTCTGCCGCCAACTTTCCGACCATAGTCGAGAATATCAGCATAATTGAAGCCTTCGCTCGAAACTGTTCCGATTTCTTCGCCACTGATAGCATTAAAAAGTGTTGTTTCTACTCCAGTGCCTTCTGTCCACTGACCGAGGATATAACTTTGATACGTGCGCATATTTGATTGTTTTGGCTCAGTAAAGATAACCATTCTTGCATGAAACCTACAGGAACATCATAGAAGCTATTTCTAGATTGATTGATTTTTTCAATCAGTTGGAAATTGTGGATCAATGGACCGAGGTCCAAATGGTTAGGGATTCCTAAAATTCTGTTAGGATGCGAAAATGAATTCATCGGAATTTTCGGCAATGAATGCCAATGTTTCTCGAATTTCTTGAAGATCGAACGAAGTCACGAGTTTCATTCTGTAGTCTTTGAAATGTGAAATCCCTTTGAAATAATTCGTGTAGTGACGTTTCATTTCGGCAATACCAAGTCCTTCACCTTTCCATTCGACGCTCATGTTCAAATGTTGCAATGCGGCTTCTACGCGATCGGCAACTGAAGGACCAGCCAAATGTTCGCCAGTTCGGTAAAAATGCTTGATTTCATTGAAAATCCATGGGTAGCCAATGCTTGCACGTCCGATCATTAACCCATCTACACCGT
>JBFYPU010000182.1:0-3201 GCA_041303175.1 Crocinitomicaceae bacterium
ATTCCGTGTAAATTCGAAGTGACCGGGCGTGTCGGCAAGGATAAATTTTCGTTTAGGCGTGGAAAAATAGCGGTAGGCAACATCAATGGTAGTGCCCTGCTCCACTTCATCTCGGAGACCATCAGTGAAGAGCGATAAATCCAAAAAGGACTTTCCCTTTCGCACACTAGCACGTTCAACCGCCGAAAGTTGATCCTCAAAAATGGATTTAGAATCGTAGAGCAAACGACCAATGAGCGTACTTTTCCCATTGTCCACACTACCTGCAGTTGCTATGCGTAAGATTCCTTCCATTAGAAATATCCTTTTCGTTTTCTGTCCTCCATGGAAGATTCGGATCGTTTGTCATCCGCACGATTTCCGCGTTCCGTTTGCCGCATGGCGCGTACCTCAGCAATCACTTTTTCGATCGTATCCGCTTCCGACTCAATTCCACCCGTAATGGTAATGTCTCCCAAAGTTCTGAATCGCACCTTTTTTCTCTCCACAATTTCATCGGTTCGTAAGGAGATAAACTCCGAATGTGGAATCCATGAATTGTTGCGGCAGATAACCTCGCGTTCGTGTGCAAAATACAAGGAAGGAAGTTCAATATTCTCTCGCTCGATGTACGCCCAAATGTCTGCTTCCGTCCAGTTGCTGATTGGAAAAACGCGGAAATGTTCACCTTCCAGATGTCGTGCATTGAATAAATTCCACAACTCAGGACGTTGATTCCGTGGATCCCAATTTCCCGCTTGATCTCTGTGTGAAAAGAAGCGTTCTTTGGCTCGGGATTTCTCCTCATCGCGTCGAGCGCCACCCATTGCGCAGTCAATTTTGTGTTCGATCAGCGTATCCAGAAGCGTTTGGATTTGCAACTCATTACGCGATGCATCTTCACCTGTTTCATCCTCCACTCTGCCGCTATCAATCGATTTTTGAACGGAGCCAACAAGCAATTGCACCCTCAATTTCTCTACCAATTGATCCCGAAAATCGAGCGTTTCTTGGAAATTATGTCCCGTGTCAATGTGCAAGAGCGCGAACGGAACTTTCATCGGATAAAATGCCTTCGCGGCCAAATGGGTCAATGTAATCGAATCCTTTCCACCCGAAAAAAGAATGACTGGGTTCTTAAATTTCGCAAACACTTCTCGGATCACGAAGATTGCCTCCGCTTCCAATTCATCCAAAAAATCCGTTGCGTGTTCCGACATCAAAGTGCGATTTTTGGCTGAACGATTTTCCAGATTTTCTCCACAGCTTCAGACACAGATTCTCGTTCTGTTTGGATCTCAAGATCGGCTTGTTTTGGCACTTCATACGGAGAGGAAATTCCTGTGAAATTGGGGATTCCACCAGCTCGTACTTTTTTGTACAGCCCTTTCGGATCTCTTTCTTCACACATTTCCAAGGACGTGTTGACGTATACTTCCAAGAAATAATCTGATCCAATCGTCGCTTTGGCCGTCGCTCGATCTTCTTCGAATGGGGAAATGAAAGACGTGATCACCACCGTTCCTGCATCGACAAAAAGTTTAGCAATTTCCCCGGCTCGTCGAATGTTTTCTTTTCGATCCTCGTCCGAAAAATTCAAGTCACTGCAAATTCCATTGCGCATGTTGTCGCCATCGAGAATGCAGGTGTGAATCCGCTCCGAAAGCAATTTTTGTTCGAGTGCGTCCGCAATGGTCGATTTTCCAGCGCCCGACAATCCTGTGAACCAAATGGCGAGCGGCTTGTGACCATTCGCTTGCATTCGATCGTTCATCGTTGCCTTAAAGAGTTGGGGTTGGACGTTTTCTGTCATGTGAACAAAGATAATTTTCCCTACAATTCTTCTTGCTTGCGGTTGTGCATTTGCATATAAAACAAATTCTGCAAGAAATAGCGACTGTTTCCGTATTCCAGTGCGTTCCAAGGTTTGATACACGTAATCTCAAAGAAATCCACAGGAAACACGTACTCCTGCAAATTTTCAATCTTGTTGATTCCAGTCAGTTCTTGAAAATCATTGGAAATGGTCAAATTCTCAAAATCTTCTAATGGAAGATCAATCGTTTTCACGCTGGACAGAATGTAGCCTTTCTTGCGAATGAACTTCAATACTTCGTATAAATCAGCAATGTTGTAACGATACGCATCGTTAATGTTTTTCACTTCCCGCTGGATATCGTTTTTCAAGGACTCAATCGCCGCTTCTTTGATGAATAAATCTTTGATGTACAATTTTCCGCCGGGTTTGAGCATTCCCCAAGCTGAATTGAGCACTTGTTCGTGATTGGTTGCATGTCCAAACGATTCTAGGAAATATACCACGTCGAAACTATCGGATTCGTAGTACTGTTCGAATTGATGGTAGTCGCCATGTGTCACATTCACCTTTCCCTCCAATCCTTCCGCTGCGATGTACGCCCGTGACTTTTCAACCTGATCCTCAGAAATCGTGATGGCTTCAACTTGAACTCCTGCATTCTTAGCAAAATAACGCGCCGGTCCGCACACTCCACATCCTGCATCCAACACCCGTTGACCTTGCTCAAAACCAATGGTTTCGATTTGATAATCGAGTAGTTTTTTGACGTCGTTCGTGCGAAACGCTTGGATCACCTCACCGTAGACTTTCAAAAAATTGTCCGTTTGGGCATTGTAGAAATCGCCTACTTCGCGGGCTGAATGATTCGTTTTCGTTTCCCGCAACGACATCTGCGCTTTCGAACGCTTTCCGAGAAGAAGGATAATGAGTGCGAAGCAGGAAAGTGCTAAGAAAATGATTAAAAAGATGGATACGGTTGATGTCATTTATCTTAATTTTGTTCCAAATATTCTTTGGAAAAACCCCTGTTTTAGTTCTGATTTAGCTTCTTCCCTTCCAAGATACATTTTCTCGAATGCTTCTTTGGAAAGAAACGAGTTCGGATGATGAAACGAGCGAAGCAATGTCAACCCATTTGGTCCCGATTCGCGGTCATTTTCGAAGAAAAAGTTTGGGTGAGAAGCGTATTCTTCCACCATGTCTCCGTTTTGCTGATAATACTTCAATTCCGCTTCTTTCGGAACAACGCCCAAGACAAATGCCAATCGAAGTTCGTCAGTTTGATTTTCGGGAGAGGAATGCCACAGTGCGTGATCGTACAAAACCGCTTCGCGAGCTTTCATGTTCAGTGACACCATGTGTTGATCCACTTCGCTTGAAATTGGATACAAAACAGGCGGTAC
>JBFYPU010000183.1:0-23330 GCA_041303175.1 Crocinitomicaceae bacterium
ACGTACAGTTTGCGACCGTGAGTAACAGATTCTGTGGCCACCATGGTTGCCTCGCCCTGTCGGTTTTCGTCGATTTCCTTCTTTAATTCTATTGATTTGTCCATACGTTCCATTCTCGCCAAACCTATCATTGATAGGACTTACAAAATTAGTCAAAAACTAGAGTGTGTCAAAATGTCAGGCATCATTTATGGATATTTAACGTGAACCTTTTAATGATCACCACGTACAGATTGGGGCGTCTCAATAACCAAATAGTAATCAATTAAGTGACCGAATTAGTGAATAGTGGAGGGTTCGAGAGTGATGATTCAAGAGAATGTTCACAGTTTTTATTGCTTATTGAATTTAAAACCTCTTATTTTGCACGCGCTGATGAACTTCAATTGTGAAGACCTCAGGAGTAAAAGTTGAAAATCTGCAGAGATATGGCAAAGAATTTAGTGATAGTTGAGTCACCTGCGAAAGCAAAGACCATCGAAGGATATTTGGGAAAAGACTTTGTCGTAAAATCCAGTTTTGGTCACGTAAGAGATCTTGCGAAAAAAGGAGTCTCCGTGGATGTTGCAAACAACTTTGCACCGAATTATGAAATCTCTGAGGACAAAAAAACATTGGTCACGGAACTTCGTAAATTGGTGAAACAAGCCGAGGTGGTGTGGCTCGCAACGGACGAGGACCGGGAGGGTGAGGCGATTTCTTGGCACTTATACGAAACCCTCGATCTCGGAAATAAAATCACAAAACGAATCACCTTCAACGAAATTACCAAAACGGCCATCCTTAAAGCAATTGATACTCCGCGCGAAATCAATCAAGCACTTGTCAATGCGCAGCAAGCTCGCAGAATTTTGGATCGTTTGGTTGGATTCGAACTTTCACCGGTCTTGTGGAAAAAAGTGCGTCCAAGTTTGTCTGCGGGTCGTGTGCAATCCGTTGCGGTGAGACTTATTGTGGAGCGTGAACGTTCCATCGAAAAATTTAATTCAGAATCTTATTATAAGGTTGTCGGTTCCTTTTCAACGGATAAAGGCGTCATAAAATCCGAAGTAGCAAAACAAATTTCTTCAGAAAACACCGTAAAGGAATTACTTGAATCGTGCCGAAATGCGCAGTTCAGCGTTTCCGATGTGATCCAAAAACCCGCAATAAAAAAACCAACCGCTCCGTTCACCACATCTACTTTGCAGCAAGAAGCAAGTTTGAAATTGGGATATACCGTTTCGCGCACGATGCAGGTAGCGCAGCGCTTGTATGAATCTGGACGTATCACATATATGAGAACGGATTCGGTCAATTTATCGGATACTGCACTCAGTGCGGCAAAAGCGGAAATTGAAAAAGCTTACGGAAAGGAATACTCATTTACGAGAAATTACAAAACCAAATCGAGTGGGGCACAAGAAGCCCATGAAGCAATTCGTCCAACTGAATTTTCACGCCACGCAATTGAAGCAACGCGTGACGAAGAACGATTGTATGATTTAATCTGGAAACGAGCGATTTCTTCACAAATGGCCGATGCACAATTGGAGCGAACGACCATTCGCATTGAAGCAGCTGGAGTAAATGAGCCCTTTATCGCAAAAGGTGAAGTCATCAAATTCGATGGTTTCTTGAAAGTGTACCTCGAAAGTTCAGGAGATGATGAAGACGAAGATGATGATACGACAGGCGGATTGTTGCCAGCGGTAAAAGTGGGAGAAATCGTGAGTACCAAGGAGATTGTTGCAACGCAAAAATTTTCCAGACCACCGTCACGTTACGCTGAAGCTTCCTTAGTGAAGGAAATGGAAGGACTTGGCATAGGTCGTCCATCTACGTATGCACCGACAATTTCTACGATTCAAAAACGTGGCTACGTGGACAAACCAGAAAGTGACGGTCGCGACCGGAACTATGACCAATGGCGCATGAAATCGGGAGAAATTTTGATGAAAACGCTGACTGAAGTTACAGGGAGAGAGAAAAATAAACTCGCGCCAACAGATATTGGCATCTTAGTTACCGACTTCTTGGTAGAGCACTTCGATCGAATAATGGATTATAATTTTACTGCGAAGGTAGAGCAGGAGTTCGATGAAATTGCAAATGGATTGGTTCAATGGACCGAAATGATTAAAGAGTTTTACACTCCATTTCACGTGAGTGTGGAAGATACACTCGAGAATTCCGAGCGCGTTACAGGGGAGAGAGAATTGGGAATCCATCCTGAAAACGGACGTAGAATCATTGCACGAATCGGTAAATTTGGTGCAATGGTGCAAATAGGAGACGAACAAGTGGATGGAAAAAAGGCCGAGTTCGCATCCTTAAGGAAAGATCAATCCATTAATAGCATCACACTTGAGCAAGCACTCGAATTGTTTCAATTTCCAAAAGCGCTCGGTGAATACGATGGAATGGAGGTGATTGTAGCTGAAGGTCGATTTGGACCCTACGTCAAATTCAACGAAACCTTTGTATCACTCGATCGAAACGAAGACATCAATACCGTAGATTTATCCCGCGCGATTGAACTCATTGAATTGAAACGACAAGCAGATGCACCGATTGCAATGGTAGAGGGTTTGCCTGTTCAAAAAGGTACCGGACGTTTCGGCCCCTTCATCAAATGGAACGAAATGTTCATTAACGTGAGCAAAAAATACGATTTCGATCATCTAACCAAAGATGATGTGGAGCAACTAATCGAAGATAAGAAACGAAAAGAAATCGAAAAATATGTCCACAATTGGGCAGAGGAAGGTATTTCTGTACAAAAAGCACGATGGGGACGTTTCAATATTGTTCAAGGGAAAATCAAAATTGAATTACCCAAAACTACCAATGCAGAAGCGTTGACCTTGGAGGAAGTTCAAGCAATTATCACAGCTAAATCTCCTAAAAAGAAAACTCCCGCGAAAGCAAAACCCGCGGCAAAAGCAAAATCAGCACTGAAAGCAAAGCCACGTGCGAAAGCGAAAAAATAGCGGGCAAGTTTTCAACCAACTATACTGTAAAGATTTAAGCACGATTCGTTTTCTGTGCATTGAACGATGCTATTTTTGCTGAAATAGTAAAGCATGAAGGATCTTTCAATCTACTTTTCACCCGTTTCGGAGGAGTTAATCGTCAATGATGAACACCTTGGAGACTACATGCACATTCATCGCGAAGGAAATTTCCCAGAAATTGATGGTGAAGGAATTGCGCTTCTCTACGTGCCTGAATATCGGAATTCAAACGTACAGCATTCCAAATTGAACGAAGCTTTTCGTCAACATCTATATAACTATAATAAAGGGGATGGTTGGAACATGACCATTTACGATTTGGGAACTATTCTCCCTGGAAATTCAGTAGAAGATACGTGGTTTGCAGTGTCACAAGTGATCACAGAGCTTGTGAAAAATGATGTTATTCCAGTGGTTATTGGCGGAGGTCAGGATTTAACGGTTGCATGCTACAAAGGATTTGAAAACCTTGAACGCTTGATCAATGTATGCGCGATCGATTCTTCACTTGATATTGGTGAACCTAATGAACCTATACGAGCTGATGGATTTGTGAGTCACCTGCTGATGCAACGTCCCTGCTATCTTTTCAATTTCGCAAATATCGGGTTGCAACGGCCGTTTGCTTCTCAGCGGGAAATAGACTTGTTCGAAAGCCTGTATTTTGACATTTGCCGACTGGGTGAATTCAATCAAAATTTCAAAAAGGCGGAACCATATCTTCGTAATTCTGACCTAATCTCACTCGATTTCGAATCCGTCCGCAGTTCAGAAGCTGATTCCCGATACTACACAAACCCGAATGGGTTTTATGCAGAACAGTTGTGTCAGCTTTCCAAATATAGCGGATTGAGCGATAAATTAAGTTGTTTCGGGATCTTCAATGTGAATCCGAATCAATCCGAAATCGCATCGTCACTTTTGGCACAAGTTATTTGGTACTTCGCAGATGGGGTTGCGAACCGTTACGGCGATTTCCCCATCGGAAGCAAAGCGAGTTACACGAAATTCCATGTCCATCTCGATGATTTCGATGATGACCTCGTTTTCTATAAAAGTGATAAATCCAGTCGATGGTGGATGGAAGTGAAATACCCTGCTGGAGAAGGAGGGAAGTACGACAGACATCAACTCGTTCCTTGCGATCGGGATGACTATGAAGGAGCCATGCAAAACACCATTCCAAATCTTTGGTGGAAAACTCTCCAGAAACTCTCTTAAGCCAATTTCATTTTTTTTTGTGTTTTTTTGAACATTGAGTAAAAAAGTAGTCGATTTCAATAAAATTTCTTAACTTGGACGCCTGATAGGTGTACCCGATTGTTATGTAAACATTGGCTATCACTAGGAAAACTATTTTTTTATGAAAAGAAGACTTTTAGTTTTTTCAACGCTTTTTATACTAACAGCAAGTGTTTCGCACGCTCAGCAGGACAAGTTGATCACACATTTTATCTTTGATAAGATGAGTTTTAATCCAGCGGCAGCAGGAATTAATGATGGATTTTGCGCAACCACAATTTACCGAAATCAATGGGACAAAGTGAATGGAGCTCCAAATTCAGCTGTGCTAAATGTTGAAGGTAACTTCAATCGTTGGTTACCAATGGGAGGTGGTATTTCTTTCTATCACGATGCAATCGGTTTTACACGCCAGAACAATGTACTGCTCAATTTGAATTATCAATTGGCAACCAATCCGGGTACTTTATCCGTGGGTATTGGACTCGGTATTATTAATGTAGGAATGAACCCTGATTGGGTGCCGCCGGTGACTATGGTTGACCCTTCTTTACCAACTGGTTATTCAGATGTGAAATTCGATATCAATGCAGGTTTGTATTGGAAAGGTTCTGCTGATTATTATGCTGGGATTTCATCGACGCATTTAACGGAGCCAGTATTGAATGATAGTGTTGCTGGATCAACTGCTCCAGTCGTTACCTACAACTCAGCGCGTCACTATTATATAATGGGAGGAAAAAAATTCAATAATGTCTTTCGCAATAATGCTGATATCGATGTGAATGTATTGATTCGTACGGACGCGGTGAAAGTTTCCTCTGACATCAATGTTCGCTACATGATGGACGATTTGTATTATGGAGGTTTGACATACCGAACGGCTGATGCGATTGCCCTTATGGCTGGTGTTCGTCCGTTTAAATTGATGAACTTGGGAGCACCACTTGAGAATTTGTTGATTGGATACTCGTATGATATCACTACGAATAAGTTATCAAGTATCTCCCGTGGCTCACATGAGATGTTAATTAGATACTGTTATTACCTTCCACCAGTTCCGATTCAAAAATCGAAACACCCACGATGGTTGTAAAATTGATTTTTTTTTAAAATATTTGTAACCATTTCTAGGAAGGTTCCGTTATATCCAAGAATAAGTTTGATCCTGTAAGTTGTTAATTGAGATATCCGGAAGATAAAAAAGAGGTAGAATGAAGAAACTTTTGTTAATTGCTTTAATTGGTGTAGTGTTGGCGTCATGTACGTCAAGAACAGGTCACCTAATGGGTACAGCTGGTAGACCTGTCTATAACCCGGAAATTCCACTTGGAATGGTGTATATTCCTGCTGGAGCTTACCAGATGGGTGAAAATGATGGGGATGTCCCATTCTTACATCAAACGAGACCAAGAACTGTGTCTGTTCAAGCGTTTTACATGGATCAAACTGAGATCTCGAATAACGAGTATCGTCAGTTTGTAGATTGGGTACGTGATTCTATTGCACGTGAGAAAATCTATGAAGGCATGGAGGCTGATGAAGATGCTGAGCGTTTCATTAATTACCAAGATCGCTACTTCGATGAAGGAGCACTTGAGTATGTTGATTACGATGCGTCGGATCGTCAGTTGAACCGTGAAATTTTCTCTTTGAATTGGGATCGTCGATTCTATTATGAAGATCCTGAATTGGTTCCTCTTTTGGCGGATATGTACTATCCACAGCCTCAGCGTTATTACAAACGTCGTGAAATTGACACGCGTAAGTTAATGTTCCGTTATTTCTGGATTGATTACGTGGAAGCGGCTCGTCGTGGAAGAATTAATGTATCTCCGAATGGTTACGATAACACAGGTAATAAAATCATCGATGATCACCGCGAGTTGGAAACTCCTCCGCATCCATTTACGGAAGAGGCTCAAGGTCAAGACCTCGATTTGAGTAATGGCATCAATAAAATCGGTCAAAACAACGCAATTCGCGGGCACGCTAACCGTCAGCGATTCATCATTGACGAAATCATTAACGTTTACCCCGATACATTATGTTGGGTGCGTGACTTTACATATTCATTCCATGACCCAATGACGAATATGTATTTCTGGCATCCAGCTTATGACAACTATCCTGTAGTTGGTGTAACATGGGTTCAAGCAAAGGCGTTCTCGGTTTGGAGAACACAGTTGTTGAACAATTGGCTTTTGTCAATGGGTGATCTTTTCGTGAACGATTTCCGTTTGCCAACTGAGGCGGAATGGGAGCGAGCATCACGTGGAGATTTGGAAATGTCACAGTATCCTTGGGGTGGACCATACATCAGAAATGAATCTGGTTGTTTCTTGGGTAACTTCAAACCAATGCGTGGTCGTTATTTCGAAGATGGAGGATTCCACACGGTAAAAGTATTCTCGTACAATCCAAATGGATGGGGGTTATACTGTATGGCTGGAAACGTCGCTGAGTGGTGCGAAACTGCTTATGATGAATCCATGTACGAATTTTCACATGATTTGAATACTGAGTACAGATACAACGCAATGGACTGGGATCCACCATCAATGAAACGCAAAGTAATTCGCGGTGGTTCTTGGAAAGACATCGGTTACTATCTAATGAATGCGACTAGAACGTATGAATACCAGGATACGGCTAAGTCTTATGTAGGATACAGAAACGTAATGACACACCTCGGACGTGGAGGCAAGGATTTCACGAAAGAAGGTGGCGAGGAAATTCGAAGCGATATTCAACTTCGCTAGAATAAATAAACAACAACAACAATTTTTATTAAACCTAAAACAAGGAAAAACTATGAAACCAGGAAGTAAAGGATGGAAAAAGTTCATGGCAAAGCTGTACGGATTTGGAGCAGCTGTCGTGATTGTAGGAGCATTATTTAAAATTCAACACTGGCCGTTTGCTGGCGAGATGTTGATCGTAGGTTTGAGTACGGAAGCATTAATCTTCATCTTCTCAGCATTTGAACCGATTCATGAGGACCCAAATTGGGAATTGGTATACCCAGAATTGGCTCTCGGACACACAGATGATTTGGATCACGAATCTCTTCCAGCGGCAGGCGGTCGCCGTGGTGCTGGTGGTGGTGGTGGAACTGGCATCACTGATCAATTGGACAAAATGCTTGAAGAAGCGAAAATTGATGGTGAATTGTTGGAAAGATTGGGTGACGGAATGCGTGCACTCGGCGATAATGCTGCTCAATTGAAAGGTGTTACTTCTGCTGCTGCGGCAACAGGATCGTACGTTGATAGCTTGCAAGCAGCTTCTGATAAAGTTTCTAAACTTTCCGAGGCTTACGAACGCGCATCTGTTTCGATCTCTGGAATGACTTCTTCACAAGCTGAAGGTGAATCATTCGGTGAGCAAATGCAAAAAGTATCTAAGAATTTGTCTGCGTTGAATAATGTATATGAATTGCAATTGAAAGGTTCTTCTTCGCACCTTGAGGCAACTCAAAAATTCCAAAGTCAAGTTACAGAGATGATGAAAAATCTTTCTGACTCTGCTGAGGATACACGTCTTTACAAAGAGAATATGGCAATGTTGTCTAAAAACTTGACTGATTTGAATTCGGTTTATGGTAACATGTTGAAAGCGATGACAGTTACTCGAGGATAATAATTCTCGGATAGGTGTTACTTATCGTTTTTAATGAATTAACATGTAGTTATTAACCAAATGAAAATTATTTAATCATGGCAGGAGGAAAAGAAACCCCCAGACAGAAGATGATCGGGATGATGTACTTGGTACTCACCGCTCTTCTGGCGCTTAATGTATCTAAATCTATTCTCGACGCTTTCGTAGCGATTGAGGAGAACATACAGAAAGCAAATATTGTCCAATATGATCGTGGTACAGGATTCGTTAACGATGTTAATGCAGAACTTGTAGGATCAAAAGGAGCAGATCAAGCTGCTAAAAAGAAAAAACTCCAATATGTTTTGGATCAAATGGCGAAGATTGACAAAGAATCTACGGCAATGATCGATTTCATTGACAAGTTGAAAGTGGATATCTTGAAAGAAGCAGGTGAAACTGTTGGTGCACCTAAATCACAAGACGAATTGTCTATTCTTTGGGCAAATGGTGATAAAGGCTTACCAGCAAGAATGCACTTAGCAGCCGTTCAAGGTCAAGACAAATACGATGAACCAATGCGTGTTTTAGGTATCGATGAAGATATCAAAAACCCAAAAGGTAAAGGTCTCGAATTGTGGACTAAATACAACGATTATCGCAAGAAAATTGTTGAATTGACAGGAAGCTATTCGTGGGGTGAGTCAAATGTTTTTTCCATTAGCCCAAAAGCGATCAACGATTATAAAGATAACAAGGATTTGATCGCGCAAGTGAAAAAAATGATTGGCGCAAGTAAAGCGAATCTTAAGGAAGACGAACAAGTACTGAATGATTTGTACATGATGTTGACCAAAAAGGAGAAAAATAATGTTCATGACCAAGAAGGTGTTCACTGGATTGGAATGACGTTTGACCACTCTCCATTGGTTGCAGCTATTGCATCACTTTCTTCAATGCAACAAGACGTCCTTTCTGCTCGTGCCCTTGCAATGGCGCATTGGAAGTCTAAAGTTTCCACGGGGGAATATAGCTTTAATAAAATCATGCCGTTAGCGTATGGTCCAGCTGTAGCGAACCAAGGTGAAGCAGTTGAAATTCAAGTAATGATGGCTGCATTCGATTCAGACAACCAACCAGTTGTAACATCAAGTCAAGGTTCTGTTACCTACCCAGGAAATGGTCAAGGTATCGTTAAATTGACTGCTGGTGGTGCAACAATGCAACTGTCAGGAACTGTTTCTATCAAGAACAAGTCGGGTGTTGCGAAAACGGAGAACTGGAAAACAGAGGTTGTTGTAATGAAACCTTCTGGATCTATCGAGCTCCCTGAGTTGAACGTTTTGTACCGAGGATACCCAAATAAAGTGGATCCAACGGCGTCAGGTTACCCAACAACTGTTTTAACTGGAACAAACTGTTCTGTTACCAAATCAGGAAACATCTATATCGCTTCACCAGGTTCTGGACGTAGCGCATTCTTGACGGTTTCTGGTAAGACAGCAGACGGGAAAACAGTTCAATTGAAAAAAGTAGAATACAGAGTAAGTGCGTTGCCAGATCCAGAATTGTACTGGGGAGGGGTGAAAAATGGCGGTCAAGCGTCTAAGTCACAAACAACGTTATTCGCAAAATATCCACCTGAGATTCCATTGAATGCTACGTTCTCAATCACGAACTGGGAATGTCAAGTTCCAGGAGCACAAGGGAAACCACCAGGAGGAGCAGGTAGCAACATTTCAGCAGCAACAAACCTGTTGAAAGCGGCTAAACCTGGTAGCCAAGTAAGTTTTATATGTACAGTAGTCGGTCCGGACGGTATTCAGCGAAAAAAAGCTGGAGCATTTAAAATTTAATGTTTAAAAATTGAGGATTATGAAAAGTCTATTCATGAGTGCAGTTGGGGTGTTCCTGTTCGCAGGCACATCAATCGGTCAAATTGAGGGAATCAATGGTGGACCTGTTAACGTTCCAACAGAGGGGGTTATTGACGGTGTGTACATTCAAGAACACATTCCGACCAAACGAATGATACCATATACAAACGTTCGAGAAGCAGATGCGATCTGGAGCCGTCGTGTATGGCAATTCATAGACTTACGTGAAAAGATCAATCAACCGATGTATTACCCATTGGATGAAATCACTCCTTATGCTTGGGTGCGAAATGCATCTCGTTGGAGTCTTTGGACCATCATTCGTCAACACGTCATGAATGGTGATATTCGTGTTTTCGCGCCTTACAATCCTGTTAGCTACGGTCTCGGAGTGTGGGACGGTGATCAATTGAAATACCCAATGGATCCGCAAGAAGGAATGAATTTCTACACAGATTCTGTTTTCAGAGCTGAGATGACATACTTCTTAGGTGGTTTAGGTCCTGTGAGTGATGTGCCTTTGGTGGATGAATTTGGTGAGAATATTATCATCACTGATCCTAATACAGGTTTACAATCGTTTACTTACGAGGCGCCAGACACCATTTGGTACAATTCTTCTGACATCGTTCAATACAGACTGAAAGAAGATTGGTTTCTTGATAAGCAACGTTCGGTGTTGGACAAACGAATCATCGCTATGGCGCCAGTTCGTTACAAATATGACGTAAATGCAAATGGCGACAGAACGATTTCAGGACTTCAAGAGATGTTCTGGTTGTACTTCCCACATTGCCGATTTGTATTCAACAACTATTTTGTTTACAACGAACAAAACGATTCACAATGGATGAGCTTCGATGACCTTTTCTGGAAACGTCGATTCAATTCTGTGATCTACAAAGAAAGCAATGTACACGACCGAGAAATCGAGAGCTACCGAACAGGATTGGATGCACTTCATGAATCCGAGCAAATTAAAAATGAAATTAGAAACATCGAACACGATATTTGGTCTTTCTAGTTAGTAATACTTTATTGGAATCCCCTTAACAACTTGTTGAGGGGATTTTTTTTTGCACCCAAACAAAGTAACGTTTTACACCATCAGGATTATATGAGTAGTTGTGTACACAGCACAATCGGTAAATCCTAGAAACATGAAACAGTTTCTCGCCATCTTGCTTCTTTTCTCACAGTTCGTTCTTGGGCAAGGACCCATCCCAGAACTAAACGGTATTCCTGGTGGTGCCTGGATTCAGGAGAACATTCCAACCAAACAACTGATTCCATATCCGTATCTATCGGAACGAGACGTTCTATGGAGCAATCGGGTGTGGCGTGCGATCGATTTGCGTGAAAAGATCAACCAACCGCTCTATTATCCGCTGGATGAAGTGACATCCTATGAGTGGATCACAAACGCACAGCGATGGAGTCTTTGGACTATCATTCGTGCGCATGTAATGAAAGGAGATTTACGCGTATTTTCACCGTATAATCCGCTCAGTTTTGGTTTGGGTGAGTGGGATGGAGATCAACTTAAGTATCCAGTTGAACCCTCACCTGGAGAAAATTACTATACCGATGCCAATTTCCGAAGCGATTTGGTCTATTACCTTGGTCGTCTGGGCCCTGAAGGAACAATTCCACTTGTGGGTGAAGATGGTGAACCACTTACCACAACGGACTCTCTTGGAAATATGAGTTTTGTCTATGAGCCTTCGGATACACTGTGGTACAATTCGGATGACATCATCGAATATCGGCTCAAAGAAGATTGGTTCTTCGACAAGCAACGTTCTGAAATGGATGTGCGCATTATAGCCATTGCGCCCGTTGTGTATGATATCGTGATTGGGCCCGATGGTACAGAACAAATACAGGGTAAGAAGGAGCTTTTTTGGCTCTATTTCCCGCAATGTCGGTATGTGTTTAATAATTATTACACATACAACGATAAAAACGATGCACAGTGGATGAGTTTTGATGATTTGTTCTGGAAACGCAGGTTCAATAGTTATATTTACAAAGAAAGCAATCCAGCTGATCGTTCAATGGATACTTACGTTCACGGTATAGAAGCCCTCCAAGAGTCCGATAGAATCACGAATGAAATGCGAAATTTCGAACACGACCTGTGGTCGTATTAAGGTCGTTACGATCTACTTGTTCAAATCCCACGAGTAGTCAGAGTACAGAATTTTTTGATTCGTCAATTGCTCTGTCCGATATTTGTTAATAAAATCAATAACAGTTGACCCACCCTTGGTGAAATCTTCCGCATACCATTCAAAAATTTTGGAGATTTTGGCCTCTTTGGCGCCAAATGTGTTCTTCGACGTGTCGTTCAAAAAGCGCTTGGTTTGCGTGGTCATTTGAGCATAAACCGTTCCAGGGAGATAGGCTTTATTTAGAAGAATCGGACACGATTTACTTGCGCAGTTCAGGGCGAAATGTACACGTGCGTCATTGAATTGCTTGCGTATAATGTCGTTTTCAATTTGATTCAATGAGTAGGTTTTCCCATTCAATTTAATGAATGATTTGTGCCATGGCTTTGCCGTGATGGCAGTAATTGAAGTGGTTGGATAGTTGTCCACAATGAGTTTGATGGTGTAGATATTGTAAGCATTGATCCAGTAAGTCAATTTTTGTGCGCTCGTCCAGTCGGAACCGATATCTGTTGATTCAAATTCTTTCAAAATATCTTCCAATTCCGATTTGTTTGATTTGATCGACGCGTAGTTGACGTTCCCCGCTCCAGACACATATTTCCCTAAAAAGGTGTTCAACTTTTCGTATGCATGAAAATCAACCGTATTTTCCTCGTCATCCACAACTTCCGTTGAATTGGGAGGATCCATAACCGAGAATTTCTTGTCATCAGCAGCGAATCCTCCAGAATTTGCAAATGGCTCAGTATCCTTGTTTTTAGTTGAAGTGCTGCTTTTTGTTTTTGAATCCGCCACAGGAACTTCAACCGTCGTGGTCGTTTTTTTTCCATTTTCATCAACTGTGGTCACGGTTTTGGTTTCTGTTTTTGGCGTTGATGATTCATCTGAATTCAGCTCATCACGTTGGTTTTTATCAGCAACTTCCGGACCGGGACCATCAGAGCAAGCTCCCAAAACGACTGAGAAAGATAGCGCAAAGACGAGGTAATAATTGAATTTTTTCATAGTTGTTTGACGTTTTTGAAGTTGCAACCTTACGGTTAGTTAATTTAGTGATTTGTAGTTTGCGATCCAACTGGAATCCGTGACATCTTTTAAAAGACGCCAAAAATTAGTATCCAAAAAGAAATCTCCATCAATTTGGCCGACGCCATAGCGCTCACTCAGATAAATTTCTTGCTTTGGTGAAGGTTTATGGTATTTATTGCTCCAGCCAAGTTCATCACGATTGCGAAATGGATAGACGGAAAAGCGAATTTTCCACAACGAGTCGAACGGAATGCACAACGGAATTTTTTGCAGGGTTACGCTATCTTCAAACACGTTACAGCCAACATTGTTGAGTTCAAACAGGTTAACTCGATCTGGATTGTAGATGCTCGGCCAATGACCTGATACAATCTTGATGAACGAGTTTTCATCACAGATTTTCTTATGCGTCAGAACCCTACCTGTATTGATGTAACAGACATAAGTGGTAATATCCGAATTGGCCCCAATGGAAATACGCACACCAAAAACGCCTCTCGGTTTCTCAGTTGTAGGATTCACTGAAACGCAAATTCCCCAAATAGCAAGCATAATTACACGTAAAAACACAACCCAAGGTAGTGAAAATGATTGATACTGGAAAGATCTTACGCTTAATGGCGAAACGCCAAGTAGATGACAACCACCGAAATGAAGGAAATGATCAGTGGAATCCACCAATTTGGAGAAAGAAAGAAGCTCACCAAGACAGCTGGAATGAGTAAAATTGCTAAAAGGTGATATTTTCCTTGATGCTGTGGTTTATCCAAAACGGTGAAGTTCATTCGGTGTGATACACGCGTGCAATCTCACATCATGGAAATCAATTCCTTCTATTTTGGGTGCCAATTCATCGAAATGACTCAGACCAATAAACACACATCGTGGTGAACATTTCTTCATAAAACGGTCATAAAATCCTTTGCCATAGCCAACACGGTTACCCATAGTATCTACTGCCAATAGGGGGACGAATACAAAATCAAAGTGTTCAGCAGCAATTACGCGACCTTTCTTGGGTTCAGGAATTCCAAACGATGAAATTTCAAGTTGATCCTCGGACTCAAATAAGACCTGTTTCATCTCATTTGTTTTGAAATTTGCCTTAGGCACGGCAACCTGAGCTCCAAATGCTAGCGCTTTCTCCCAAATTTTATACGTGTTGATTTCTTTATTGCGCTCAATAGGTAAAAACAGACTGATTTTTTTTCCCTCTAATTGGAATTTACTGAATACCATGTGACAAATGGCTTCGGAAATTTGTTCCAACTCCCTTGGAGACAATGCCCTACGTTTAGCAATGTAGGCTTCTCTAACTTCCTGTTTTGTCATGAGTAAATGTCAGGTAAATAAGGATTGTGCAGAAGTCATCGCCTCCTTCTCATTCATGGAATTCACTTGATCCAATGTGCGATTGAACGCAACACACAACAAATCCTCCAAATCTTCCTTTTCCATGGATGTATGATCCGCGTTGATTTCCACTGACTTCAAGACGCGATTGCCGTTCATCGTAATGCGTACAAGCCCGTTTCCAGACTCCTCTGTGATCAAAAGTGCTTCCAAGCGTTCCTTACTTTCGTCAGATTGTCGCTTGAGTTCTTGGAGTTTATTGATTAAATTACTGTCTATCATACGCGTAGTTTAAAGATAGTAAATATGAGGGATTAACAAACCTACGAAAAATTAATTTGTAGATTTACATACAATTACACTATCTTTAATTCGGACTAATACTTGAAAACGTTGCAAAGGATACTATTCATCACTTTTACATTGCTTACCCTAGTCATTGTTGGAACTTCACTGAGTGGATCGCGTGAACTTGGTGAAATTGACCGATTGGACCTCTCCGAAAGCTCGGTTGAAAGTGTGCTCAATCAGCTGGGAAATAAGCCCTTACCGCATGCAATTGCTGAGGTTGACCTGGCAAAAGCAAAAATGGGTGAAGACCTAATTTTCAACGGATTCACAACCATTGACGGGAAAAAATCCAAGCGCATTTCAAGCTATTTTGTGTGCACCGATTGCCACAACACAGCGCGTGAATTCGAGGATGCATCAAGTGAACTTACGGCGAATAGATTAACGTTTGCGCAGAAAAACGGGCTTCCATTCTTGCCGGGATCAACGTTTTGGGGGATCTACAACCGAACATCATTTTACAATGGTGACTACGTAAAAAAATATGGTGAGATGGTAGACGATGCACGAAACTCCTTAGGTAACGCAGTGCAGCTCTGCTCAAAATACTGTTCGTCAGGGAGATACCTTGAGGATTGGGAGCTTACTGCAATTTTACATTATTTCAAAAAGAACGAATTGCTTGTGAAGGATTTGGGTCTTTCAGAAAGGGACATGGCGGCACTTTCGTCGAATAGTCGTTCCGAGGTTGATAATAGTCGACTCTCGGCAGTTTTATTGGGGAGTTACCGCCAATCATACAGTGCAACATTCTTGGAAACAATGGATCGAAATGTACGACCGTATGGACAAGGTGGAAATCCTGAAAATGGCAAGTTGATCTATGAAAAAGCGTGTATGTTTTGTCACGAAAACAAGCGCGTAACCTACTTGCATTTGGACAATGGCAAACTTTCTGGAGCTTTCTTGTGGAGAAATCGGAAAAATTATTCGGATCAATCAATTTACCAGATTGTGAGACACGGAACGTATTCCAAGGTGGGCAGAAAGCAGTATATGCCGTTGTACACGAAAGAGAAAATGAGTGACGAACAACTGAATGATTTGGTCGCTTACATCAAACAAATCGCGAAAAAATGATGAAACAGATTCTATTCCTTTTATGTTTAACTTGCTTTTCGATTGTGCGCGCGCAAGATGTCGTTGAAACGTTTTCTGGTACTCGTGTGATCAATGGGCATTCTGTTGAAACACTGAAAAAACGCCTTTTAGAGTTCAGAATTGAACACCGATTTGGCGATATTGCTGGCGCAAATGGAGGCGTACAACAATTCTTTGGTTTCGATCAAGCTGCGGATGTTCGCTTCGCCTTTGAATATGGAATCTCGGATAAATGGATGATCGGATTAGGTAGAAGCAAAGGTTCAGGTGAACCCTATCGCTCATTGGTTGATGGTTTCACGAAATACCGATTTATGACCCAACAAAAAAATGGAATGCCGCTCAGCATGGCAGTGATGGGATCAGCTTCGATTTCCTACATGACAGCATCCACAGATCTTGCTCAAGTGGCCAGCTTCCCAAAATTCAGTCACCGCATGGCGTACTCCTTTCAATTGATTGCCGCGCGAAAATTTGGTGAACATTTCAGTGCGCAATTGATGCCAACGTATGTTCATCGCAATTATGTTGCAGCCACAGACGTAAACGGTTTGTTCTCATTAGGCGGTGCACTCAATTACAAAATCAATAAAACCTACGGGATCATCGTTGAATATTATCATAATTTCAACCCTTCAGGTTTCAGATCTGATACACGAAACAGCTTGGGAGTTGCCTTCGAATGGTCAACAAATGGGCACAATTTTAAATTGAATTTAACCAATTCACGTGGTTTTGGTGAAACACAATTCATACCGCACACGTATGCCAATTGGCTCGATGGTGAATTCCGATTTGGTTTCAGTATCTCAAGAAATTTTAAACTATGAAGGCACTTAATTATTCCATGATCACTGCGTTTGTTTTAGTGGCGCTCACGTTCAGCCTTAGTACGTCCTGCAATAAAGACAAAACACCGCTTCCTGTTGCTTCTGATTGTCCGGACACGATTTTTTTTAGTGCAGTCGTTGAACCAATGATTCAGCAAAATTGCTCTACCAGTGGCTGTCACAGCGCGTCTAGTGCTGCTGGAGGGTATAATTTAGTCGGTCATGGGAATGTTTCAGCCAACGCTTCTATTATTTTAGACGTCATTAAGCACGAAGGACCAGTTGCACCGATGCCATTGGGCCAACCTAAACTAAACGATACGATTATTCAACAGTTCAAATGTTGGATCGATCAAGGAAAATTGAACAATTAAACACTTAACAATTACATTATGAATAAATTTTACATTTTGCCTTCTTTAGCCCTAGTATCTCTAGGATTTTTCGCATTTCAACAAACAACATCTACGGGAAATGGTGTTGTGGAGAAATTTAAAAAAGAGCACTTTCAAACATCTGGTGGACAATCTGGCTTAACTGGAGCACCGGGCGAGTCGAACTGTACGCAATGTCACTCAGGATCAGTGCTTTCAGGAACGGGTCAAAACATAGTGTCTTTATTGTCAGGCGTTACACCTGTCACTTCATATACACCAGGAAGCACTTACACTGTAACGTTGTCACTGACATCAAATCCTTCAAAACGAGGATTTTCTGCTGTTGCGCTGACCGATGCTGACGTGAACGCAGGGACAACAATTGGTGCAGGAATTGGGGGTACTCAAAACTTTACGGCTGCGGGTCGTCAGTATGTTTCCCATACAACTGCATCAGCTGCTTCAGCTTCGCCATTTGCGTGGTCATGGGTGGCACCTGCCACAAACGTTGGAAATGTTACGTTCTACGTTGCTTCAAATGCTGCAAATGATGATAGCGGTACAGCTGGAGATATGATCTACCTCTCACAACATGTGATCACGCCAGCGGCTGGCGCAGGAATTGAGGAAACGTCTAACGAAGCAAATTTCGAAGCAGGATACAACATGGCAACAAATAAATTGGTCGTTGGATTCAATTACCTCGGAATTGGTGAGATGCACCTCAACCTGGTTGATTTGAATGGAAGATCCGTATTTACGTATGATCTTGGTCAATCAGAAATTGGCGAAAACAAAGAAACAATTGCATTGCCAGCGAGTTTGCAAGAAGGAATGTACATCGTTCACTTCTTCGTGGGTAACAAAGCAATGTCTGCAAACATTCTTGTGAAGAAATAATAGACTTAACCCTTGGGTTGAAGAATAGCTGTGCTGATCGTGCAGCTATTTTTTTTTTGAGGTTAATTCAACCGTTTATTGACAATCTTGGAAATCCGGGAAAACAGTTGTTCTGGTCGCAGTGTCCGCCAATCAATCTCCTCCATTTTTCCGCCCATCACAACGTAGTTGTCGACCCCAGCTTGCTTCATTTCATCGAGTACATGCTCATGAAAATTTATAAAAGCAATCCAGCCATCTTCCACGTCTTCAAACCACTCTTCGTAATAGCAATCATCCGATGCGTGGAAGTTCAGTACATTTTCCCCAATCAGCAAAAATTTATCGATGCCATGATTGATCAATTCGTCAACCAAATCACGTTTCAGGGTCATCACGTCGTTTTCAATCGCATCGTTCCATTCACCAATCAACTCAATCACCGCATAAGCAGCCTCGTAATCCACAAAAATTACTTTCAGAAATAAGGTCGGAGAATCAATGGAATCCCATTGCGGATGGATATAATAATTGTACACCTTGTCCTGGAATTCAAATTCGCTGTATTCCCTCCCATAAAATGGTGAGTTCGGGTCTTCCGAAGCGACGTAAAAGTTTCGCCAGAGATAATATGGTTCAATCAAATGCACGCACAAAGGTACGATTTGGAAACTACTCAACCGTGTTTTTCGGGAATTACTGAACGCGAAATTAAATTCACGAGGATCCATCGTGGCATAAAATATGCTTGCAATTAATCGTACATTTGAACATCTATAACTCAACGCACAATTAATTATGTTAGCTAAAAAAATTGCTTTTGTTCTGCTCTCATCAGTTCTCGTTTTCTCTTCTTGCTCGGATTCCGAGGTCAAGCGCGAGATGAATGAATACGTTTCGTCATACATGAATGACAATAAAGAAGTAATTGCCTTTGGAAAAGCACACTTAAAAACTATTTTGGACAAAGCGGATTATTCCAGTGTAGGAATCTTGAATGCGGTTGTAGGTAGTCAAATGGATCGCTTTGCAACGTTTATAGACATCAGTGGACCTATTTATTATGCTGCGCATGGTCCTTTGAAAGTGGATGGATCTCCTGAAAAAGTTGTGCTCTTCATTCGGGTAAAGAACAAGGAAGAATTGTCAACATACTTGCAATCGGAAATGAGTTACGACTTGAACGAAGCAAATGGTTTTACATACGCTTCTTCAGGTGATATGACACTTGGATTTAAACAACACCTCGCGATAATTATCTTGAAAGGTGGGGATTCTGATGAAGTGGAACTCCTTACGGAAGCATTTAAGCGAACTGAAGGTGAGATGAGCACAGGTCGAATTGCAGATATCTTGAACTCGAATAGTGGCGATTTTCAAATGGGAATGAGCGTTCAGAATCTATACGGGACAGCCTCTGGTGATCTAGCGAAAGCGTCGAAATCCGAGCGGGCACAATTGGATAAGCTCTTTACGGATGCCTTCGTAAATTCAAATTTGAAATTTGAAAATGGACGTGCAGTCTTGGAAATCAAAAACATGTTTGGAAAGGAATTGCAATCGAAGCTCTTTTTGGCAGGCGATCAATCAGCACCTATTTTGAAGGAACTAGGGTCAGGAACACCGCGTATGGGATTCAGTATGAACATGGATGTTAAGAAAATGGAATCCTTGATGAATGAATTGTCTCAGAATGCAATCAATAATAAACTCGGGCCTCAATATTTGTTCATCAAACTTGGAACAGGTTCAAAGGACCTAAATGACCTTTGGGATGGAAAAATGGGGTTGGTGATGTTTGGTGAGCCTGATGAAACAGGGGCTTTTACACCCGAAATCAATGCCTTCGTGGGAATCAAAGAAAAGGGACGTGATGCACTGGCTTCCCTTGGAGAAGCTGGAATGAGTATGATCAAAATTGGAACAATGCCGCCTTTCACAATTGGGAAAAATGGCATAGCGGTTATGTCCAAACCTGGTGACGGGGTTCAACGATTAACACTGCCAAAAGGTGCTGAGAATTTCGGGAAATCAGGGATTAGCTTTTTCTTGAACCTGGAAGGCTTAGATCCAGATGACATGGCTGATATGTTTGACACACCAGAACTAAAAATCATTCTCAACGTCGCAAAATTCATTTCATTTGAATACAGCAACGACGGTGGAAAATTGATCATCATTGCCAAAGATGGTAAGGAGAACATTCTCAAACAAGCGATGACAGAAGCGATGACAGAACTTTCGGGTAAAATGGGAAATTTAGGCGTTTAATATGACACTGGATCGATCGAATTGGAATGTACTTTCCGCAGAAGAACAGCGCGTAATCTTGCGCAAGGGAACCGAGATGCCCTTCACGGGTGAGTTCAATAAGCACAAAGCCTCAGGAATCTTTGTATGCCGTCAGTGTGAAGCCCCGCTCTATCGCTCAAGTGATAAATTTGACTCGGGTTGTGGATGGCCTTCTTTCGATGATGAAATTGATGGAGCGGTTCGACACGAGCGTGATGCGGACGGACATCGAACGGAGATCCTGTGCAAAAACTGCGACGGTCACTTAGGGCACGTTTTCGTGGGAGAACGATTTACAGCCAAAAACACACGACACTGTGTGAATTCAATTAGCTTGAAATTTGTCGCTGGAGAATAAGCTCCTGTTCGAATTACTCTTCTGAAGATTTAATTTCACGCGTTTTGTGCTTCAATTTGCGTCGGTACTTTTTCTTGTTCCGTTCTATATTTGGTCGCGTGGCTTGATTGATTTCATGCTGAGTGACGATGATTTTTTTCATACACTAGGATGGAAAGAAACCTGAATCATTCTTCGGTGCTACAATTCAAAATGAAATCAGATTCTCTATGCACGATTTCATCTAAAATCAATTGGGAAGCTAGGGCGAGCTGCGTATAGTTTTGAGAGTTGTTTCCAAAATCACCAGCCGTATTGACCCACATCGCTTGAATCAACGCTTGTCCTCCACTAGTAGGATTGATCTTACTCACAACAGCCTTCACGTTGCCCGCGCCTGCGTGATAAACGTGCAGCACGAATAATCGAAACCAAATATCACTTTCGTCGAAAGCCAAATTATGGGCCTGTAAAATGCGTCGCGCTTCAGGAATACACACGCGATTGATCAAGCGAGATGCACCATAAGCGCTACGGTCAAAATCGCTACGCTCGTCGGTCAGATTGTTTACAGTCAACCCTTGTGCACGTGCAACCGCAGGCATGAGCTGAAAAGGACCATACGCACCTGCTTTCGATTTTTTAAGTTGTCCAGGACTCTCAATGAGCAAAATAGCTTGTGCATACCAAGGATCAACACCATACCGCTCAAATGCCTCAACCCCCAATTGAAGATCGGGATAAACAACATTAAATTTGTAGAAATCATTTTTTCCAGTGGTCACAAAAATACGTGCCTCTGCAGAAAGGTTATGCAATCTTCGAATGCTGTCGCGGTAAAGATCTTTTTGTGGCTCCGTTTGTGCATTCCAATCGCGGTTACTCATGCGTGCCACAACTGTTCGCGTATCTGCCACATTGATCAAGCAAGAATCTGGCGAGAGCAGCATAATTTGCTTCCAAAATAGGGGTTGTGCTAAATTCGACCAGCCTTCTTCATGCAATACGGCAGCACTTAAAATTGTATTCTGAGTGTTGCCTTTTTTTGCTTCAATTTTTTCATCGTCCCACGAAAGCTGGGTTTGTGAAAAAACGAATACGGGTAAAAAAGCGAGGAGAGAAAGAAGGATGCGCATAATTCTGGTTTCAAGTTTCTATAAAAATAACGCCAATTTATATTTATTCGTTACGTTTTAACGTTAAGAATTCACAATGCTCGGTTAAAATGAATTAATTTGCACCTGAACATGAGACTATTTCGGACAATTATCGGCTTTCCTATCATATTTTTGGTGAAAATATACCAATGGATCATCAGTCCGATTTTGCCCCAGTCGTGCAGATATACCCCAACATGTTCAAGTTATATGATAGAAGCGTTGAAGGAGTGGGGACCCTTTAAAGGAACTTATTTGGGATTGAAACGCATTGGCTCCTGTCATCCATGGGGTGGACACGGACATGATCCTGTACCTAAAAGAGATACATAAATATGAAAATACAGATACTCCTAAGCACGTTTTGTGCATGCTTGAGCCTCACGGCAATTTCTCAATCGCATCGGGTTGCACGTCCAATAATCATGGCGACGTTTCAAACGACGGACTCCACCCAACAAGGTGCGCTCTGTTGGTTTTATCCGGATCGAGCACCAAATCAAGCGGTTCAATTTGAGAAGGTTGAGTTGGGTGTCAAATTGCCTGCAAGCGCGCAAGAGAAAATCAAATTATTTCTGAACGGCAGTGAAACGGGAGATTTATCGATCAATCCCTTCGATCGAAATGACATTGATATTGATGCTGTTTTTTCTGTGAACGGCGAAGCTGTAAAACGGAACGAAGGGTTTTATTTTGAAGAATTTCGACGTGATTTAGGAAACAATCAGTGGCGAAAGGATACAACTTCTTATTCCTTCAGAATCCGACATGCGCCCGAGTTTGTTGGAGAGTATACGGTGGAAGTGTCCATCAAAATTAAGGGTTGGGAACCGATCTTGGTGTCTTCCGCGTTTAACGTTTCTCCTTCTGAAAGTAAAGGTTTTCTCGAAAAAGGGTCGCACAATAAGCACATGCGTTTTTCAAAAACCAAAGAAGGTTTTTTAGGTGTTGGGCAAGTGATTCCCTGGGTCGTGTACGATGATTGGTTCCATACCGATGTTGCTGCGGGACCTGTAAACTTCATGGTCATGTACAATACCTTTCGGAAATTCCAGCAGAACGGTGGAAATTTCACGCGAATGGTCGCTGCGCCATGGTTTATGCAATTGGAATGGGAGGCCCTTGGAAATTATCAACCGAAAATGGGGCAAGCGTGGGAGTTTGACCGAATGAACGATAAACTTCAAGAGCTGGAAATCTACTATATTTTTTGTGGATTGCTTCATTCACCGCTCGAAAGTCGACCAACAGAGGTTGGAACAATGACTCCCGGTATTTCATGGGAAACGTATTGTTACAACAAGAACGATCGCACACCCGCAGAAGTCGCTGCATGTGAACCAGTAAATTGTATCAACCCAATTGATTTTTACAGCGATTCAGTGGCTTTTATTCACCAACAAAATTATTTTCGGTACTTGGTCGCTCGATGGGGGTATTCGACCTCCTTGGCAGGCTGGCAATTGATGAGCGAAACGGATCAAACCTGCGAATACGGCGACAAAATTGCACCCGACGGAATGCTGATCGATCATTCAGAGAACAGGCGAAAAGTGAACATTTGGAACGGGGCAATGACCGACTTTATGCGAAACGAATGCGATGACACGCACCTCAAAAGCACCTCGTTCATCAAAGGAAAAAACTACTCAAGTTATCTGTGGGATCCAACGATTTTTGAACACGAAGAAATGGACTTTTTCGGATTGCACGAATATGTCTATGAAAC